>JBBPIG010000001.1:0-30301 GCA_038040445.1 Acidobacteriota bacterium
GGTGGGTTGAACCCGTCTCCGCCCCCTATCGAGAACCCTGTCAACACCGGCCTGGTTGGCGTTCCCAGCAGATCCATTCGGCAGTACTCGAATACGAAGATCCCGCTGCCTGACGGTCTTGGCGGGCAGCCTACCCTCACACCCGTGATCGGCTCTGTCGTGAACCTCAGGTCAGTCGGACCCTCCTGGAGATCAAAGGCTGGATCTAGGTTATCCCCAGTCGGGTCGGCGGGGTCGAGCAACTTGCTCGAGTTCTCGTCAATTCCGGTACCGTCGTCATACAAAGTCACCGAGAATGTGTTGGACGCGTTCACCGTGCAGAATTCATTCCCAGTCTCGGGCACGTTGATCCACCGGATCTTGAACGCATTCACGTTCTCAAATCCCAATGCCATCACCGGGAACGTGCACAGATTCAGCGCGCGCGACGCCGGATTCAACTTCGCCCACGCCGGCGCTATCTTCGCTTCCCCTTGACGGAACGACGGCACGTTTGCGAACGGCGACGTGTCCCCTGTTCCAAACGTTATGTTTCCGTTTGAATTCCAGAAGAACCCGTTCCACACACAATCTGCAGTTCCAACGGGCCCGCCAAACAAGAACTCAAATCCGCCCTCGCGTAGGCCTGTCAGGGTTGGACTGCCTAACCCGTTATCATCATCTCCGAAGAATGGCGTATTCTGATCGTCACCACCTGCCACCTGATGTCCAGGATCGAGGTTTTCGAAGATGATCGTCCCCGCCGTGGCGTCATCCCCCAGCACCGGCTGTGTGCTCCCTAGTGTCACGCCCGGACCAAGCGGAACCGCCGCTGCGTTCGTTCCAACCAGACGGTTGGTGTAACGCAGGAACCCTCGCGCCAGCCCTGACAACCCTGCCGGAGTTATCGTGTTGATATCCAACGGAGCCTGGTAGAAGATGTGATCAAATCTGTCTGAATCTCCATCTCCAATGTTACCGCCGGAAGCTGGCGGATTCGGAAGGGTATCTCCTCGCAGATCAACGAAGTCTGCTCGGCGATCTGGCGGGCAGATGTCCTCAAAGCAGAGAATCTCACCTAGCATCGGAGAAGGGCTCTTGCCGATCCCTGCCGGTGTGCCGCCACTGATCACATACACTGTGCCCTCGCCGCTCACCGCGAGCCCGGCGTGAGTTGTGTAGTCTATCTGCATGTCAACTTTGAGCAGTCCTACTGGCGTACTCGGGACGACTGCAGTGCCACCCACGGCAGGAGCCAGATTCGGCCCGTTGCCCTGGACGAATATGCGGTAGTTGTTCACTCCGGCGATGCGGGTCGTAACCGAAGCATTTGCCACGTCGGCGAATCCGTCCGCCCTTGGCAATGTGCCTCCTACGTCCGGATCCACCTGATCGGGGAACGAAGCCTGCCCTGAACACCCATCGACCAGGCCCTGGCAATCGGCGAAACTGATTACCATCGAAGGCGTCCCCGCAGCACCGAATTGAGTCGGCGCCCCGAACAATCCCATTGTCAACTGGTCAAAGCTAACGTCGCCCGCCACAAATGAACGGGACACCGCCGCGTACAGCACGTTGCAGGGCCCGGTTGCCAGGGCGACTATGTTACCCCACAGGCCTACATTTCCGCCGCCGTAGTTGGTGTGACGCGCTCCACTGAATAGTGGTGCGCCAGTTGGCGGGGCCGAGGTATTATTTATCCAACTGCCAAGAGTCGGGGGATCGGGTATGCCTGTGATCACACGATTGATCCGTGGCGATGGACACTCCTCCACCGTCCGGCAAACCTCGGTCGCCTTGAAAATCGCGCCGCCGGTTGTCGATCCGGGCAGCGACGTAATCAAATCCACCAACTGATAATACAAACTGCCGTCGTCATCCACGGCGACGCCGGCGAGGTTAATGAACCTGCTGCGCAGTATCTGGCGCACGTCGGTTAGAGCTACAAATCCGCCGCCCGCATCCGACCCTTCAAAGAGGCCGAAAGCAAATATTCTCGTGCGGATTGGTTGATTGGCAGCATTGACGGCGCAGCCTTCTGTGTCCACCACCGATACGTAAACTACTTCGCCTACGATGCCGCATAACGCTGGATTAAGGTCACCGAGATCTGCCACAGGATTTACCGCAATACCCGTGACGATCACCTGGTCGTCTGCACAATCGCCGGCTGTCGGATTCGATAGAGCAAACCCACCACTCGCGTTTGTGTTGACCAATTCAGGAACATTGAAGGCGAAGACAATATTAACTAACGAAGAGCCCCCGGTATCAATGCCTGTGTAGACATTACCGACGGAGTCGCCGTAATAGTAGACATTGAAGAAGGGATGCCCGTTCCCGCGCGTGTGTTCGGAAATGGCCGCTCTGGTGAGCGTGAAATCTATCTCGGTTTCCTGGCCAGAAAAATCATCGACCTTCGACCCCCGATCAGCGACGCAATCTTCCCGGCCATCCCAATCAGCAATCAGAGCAACCTCGGAAAACTGATTGTCGCGGCCCCCGATTGTGGTAATGAGCGCGGCCGACAGAGCATCGTTCACGCCCAACACATTGGGCAGGCCAATAGGCGCGCCGAGCGCCTCACCAGGAGGAGTTGTTGCATTGAGCCTGCCGCCTGGCGGAAGCGGTGTGACATGACCGCTAGCGGAGGAGGTGAGGTGTTGAGCGGCTTGAGTCCTCACCTGCCGAAGCTGCTTCTTGGGCAACCGCCTGATGCCGAGCGACTTCAGCACATCAGGAGAGATCTTTCCTTGAGCTGAGTCGGCCTGAGCCCTGACCGCCGCCTCATTCTCTGATTGCGCTGCGACTGTCGATGCAACAGCGGCCGCTGGTGGCGCGACTACTCTCCGACTATTCGGCGTCGCGAATGCAGCCGGACTCGCTTTGCTGCCCGCTGCGCTAACCTTAATACCCACGAGAGGCACTGTCAGTGCAGCTACACTCAAGATGCCCATTGCCGCAAATGCTGACTTCTTTAGTCTACTCATTTCTCTCCTCCAATCGATTTTTGAGAACTCCGTCCGAACCTGCTACCTGACGGCATCGCCAGTCGTGAAGAATGCCGGAGCACATTCAGTCCGAACATTCTTGATGAACTCAAGGACCCGCCTAACTCGCCATACTCGCGCGGACCTCAAACTGCACCTATCAATCCAAGCCCGCCTCGCTCCCTCGCATTCCCTATCCATCCTGAGACAGGGCGTTGGCTGTGCTTGCGCGCCGCTTGCTTGACTACCTGGGCGGGGGCTCCAAACAGAAACACCGAACAAGGGCTTAAGAGATTGAAGGCCGTATATTAGAACGAAATGCGGTTGAATGCAACCACGATTTATCGAATTTTGGATTGAACTGGAAATAGAAGGCGCGGGCCTTCGAAAGACCAGTATTCATTCCGGTACCCCGGACTTCTCACGCTGAGGAAGCACCATCACTCACGCCGGAACTTGACGTTTCGCAAGACCTAAGCGGTGGGAGAAAGGAAGGTCACTCTAGTCGTGACCCTCCTCTATTTATAAAGTGAGAAGTGTTCCTCTCACTCGCGCCTGATTATTGTTAGTTAACTGGACACCGCCTCCGTGCATAGGAGTGGCTGCGAAGGCGCCGTTCGGCCCTGGACTTGTGATTATCACATTTCCGGTCAGCCCGTTGCAGACCTTCTTGATCAATCTCAGCCTCCTCGGGGTTGTCGTTCGACGAGCAACCTCGACCACCTTGATCTTCTGCGGCAGTCACTCCCACCGTCGCTGTGGCTCCCTCTTTGACCAAAAGTCTCGTAGAAGCGGTCGCGGATCACACAAATGAATGACGTCCGATTGATTTGCGTCTATAATGACAAGGCTGGGATAAACGTCTCCTTCCTGGGTTCCCAGTTTACTCAAGCAATTTAAAACATCGCTATGGAGGAGTTGCAATGCTCTTCAAGACCATTAGCGCAGCCGTGTTTGGTATCGACGCGTACGTCGTTGACGTCGAGATCGACCTGACTCCGCGTGCCGGCGACAGCATGGTGCCGGCCTTTACCATGGTTGGGTTGCCGGACGCGGCTGTTCGCGAGAGCCGCGAGCGAATACGCGCAGCCATCAACAACTGCGGCTTCTTCTTTCCTATCCATCGCGTGACGGTAAATCTCGCCCCGGCCGACGTGAAGAAAGAAGGATCGAGTTTCGACCTGCCGATCGCAATCGGGATACTTGGGGCGAACGGCGATCTCAATCGCGAGGAGCTGAGTGACACGCTCATCGTTGGCGAGCTGTCATTGGACGGCCGTGTTCGTCCAATCAAAGGCGCCTTGCCCATCGGAGTCGCGGCACGCGCGCACGGCGTGAAGCGACTGCTGGTGCCCGCGGAGAACGCTCACGAAGCAGCGGTTGTCAGCGGGCTCGACGTTTATCCGGTAGCGACGCTCAAAGGCGTGGTCGATTTGATCAACACTCAGGAGCCGCCCCTGCCCTTGAAGGTTGACACTCAAGCTCTGCTGGCGAACCTCGACCACTACTCGGACGACTTTCGCGAAGTGCGCGGACAACCACACGCCAAGCGCGCCATCGAAGTAGCTACCGCAGGTGGCCACAACATCCTGCTCATCGGTCCGCCGGGCTCCGGCAAGACGATGCTCGCGAAGCGCATTCCGACTATTCTTCCGCCGCTCGAATTCGAAGAAGCCATCGAATGCACAAAGATTCACAGCGTCGTGGGGCTGACCGAAAAGCATGGTCTGATCACCACGCGGCCGTTCCGGGCTCCGCATCACACGATCTCCGACGCCGGCCTAATCGGCGGCGGCGCGGTTCCGCGTCCGGGCGAAGTATCGCTCGCTCACAATGGCATGCTGTTCCTGGATGAGCTCCCCGAGTTCGAACGCAATGTGCTCGAGGTGCTTCGACAGCCGCTCGAAGATGGCAAAGTGACGATCAGCCGGGCGGCGATGTCGTTGACGTTCCCATCGCGTTTCATGCTCGCCGCTGCGATGAATCCGTGTCCTTGTGGTTTCTTCAACGATCCTACTCGCGAGTGCAAGTGCTCGCCGATGCAGATACAGCGGTACGTGTCGAAGATATCCGGCCCGCTGCTGGACCGCATAGACATTCACATCGACGTCCCTGCGGTGAAGTTCAAGGATCTGGCAAGCGACACGCCAGCGGAGAGTTCCTCCGACATCCGCGAGAGAGTAGTCAGAGCTCGTCGCATCCAGTTGGAGCGTTTCTCGGGCGAGCGAATCTACTGCAACGCCCAGATGTCGCCGCGATTGATACGCAAGTACTGTGCGATCGATTCAGCTTCGAAGGGGCTGCTGGAGAACGCGATCACGCGGCTGGGGTTGTCGGCTCGCGCTTACGATCGAATATTGAAAGTCAGTCGTACGCTTGCTGATCTGGAGGGAAAGGAACAGATCGAACCCAGCCACGTCAGTGAAGCTATTCAGTATCGCACGCTGGACCGAAACTTTTGGGCGTGAGGTCTTGCTACAGGAATTCGAAGCTTCGGTTTCAATCCACCTGTTACGCGAAGGCTGTTACGCCCGGCGGCTACTGTGAAGAGAATTGATCTCGAACGGTTTACAGTATCTTGAATATCAATATTTCAGGCCTGACCCCACTCTACGATCTCTGACTGCGGGGTCTCAGCGCGGATGATGACGAATTTTCTTGACATCGAACTTACATAAGCGCATGATCGCGGGGGTCTTTTTCAACCCGTGTTTTTAGAATGACAAAAGCCGAAATCGGCAAAACTTAAGCCAGCCTCACTTCTTCGGATTAAAGTAGTGAAAAGTAATGCTTGACACGATGGCAATCGGACGTATGCTGAGCGTCCATCGTACTGGCGCCTGTGGAACTCGCTACGACTAGCATAAAAAACGAAACTCAGCTTCTGGATACTCGCCATGGAAGAAAGACAACTTAAGATGCAGAATATTTAGTGGATTTGTTTCCTTGTTCGGCAGATAACTCTGAAAGGAGACCTTGAGAATAATGAAAGAAAAATCAATCCGACCATATTTGTTTGCTACCATCTGTCTTTGTATGGCAATCGGCTTGTTATCTTTCAAGCTTGATAAACCTAAAACAGATGCTTCTGCGGACCAGCTTAATCCTGCGGTAAAAAGTCTTGTCTCGAACCTAGAGATCGTTCAATCAAAAATGATTGGTCCTAACACGCTTCAAGTCATCATGAGGAATGGTTATCAAAAAGATATTACGGCTGTTGTTGCTTCAATAGGGCCCGAGAAGGTTATTCGTAGAGATTATATCTACGCTGAATTGGAGCGGGACCAGAAGCTCTCGCCCGGAGCTGCTGATGAGTTCTTATATTCTATAGACTCTCGGGAAGAAGAAAACATTGTTATTACAGCTGTTTTATTCAGCGATATGACTAGAGAGGGAGAGCATAAAGCGGTTAAAAGTGTCTTGGATAAACGGCGGGGAGTGAAAATCCAGTTGGCTCGCTTTAACGCTCATTTAGAAAACCTCAATAAACTAGATTACAGACGGCTCCCAGCAGAATTTCGCAATGTAAGAGAATTTGCTGAAAAGTTGCCTATTAAGACAGACGATGGTGCTCCTATCTCTGATGCTCTTGAGTTTGGTCTTAAACATGGCAAAGCATTAATTCTTAGGTATCTTTCTGAGATGAACAACCAATTGGAAGATGAGAAAGGATTGAATCTCTCAGATGCGAAGCAAGGTGAGAAATTCAGAAATGAATCTCTACGAGTAGAGAAGGATTTTGAAAGCTTGGTGCGTAGACTCTGAGGGTTGCATTTTTACATCTTAATGAGAAACTCCTCCAACTCAACCGCGCCGAAGCCATCCGCCGCGAAGCCAGCGAGAAGTCGAGTCGTTTTCGATGAGAAGCATTACCTTTTCGAAAAGCAAAGGTGCCAACCAAGTAGGGAGCTAGAATGAGAAAAAGGCTGGGTGAGATAACAATTATTCTCTCTTGTGTGTTTGTCTCTAATACAGCGGCAGGCTCTGCAATGCCTATTGTTGATTGTACGCCGTATACTAATAGCGGCCCTACGGATTCAACACCATATAGCGCGGGCTGTCAGAGTACAGAGTCATGGCAACTAACCACGTTGTATAAAACAGAACAAAGAGTAATTCGTTGGCCTGATGGGGCTACCAGTAATGTCACAGCTAGTTCCACCGGAGCCTGCGTTCTCGTCCATCCAAATTGTCATTATGATGCTCTAATTCCTAATTGTAGTGCAGCTAATTATAACAACCCTGCCAACGCTTGCTATAGAGTACCATGGGAATGTTGGCCAGAGTTTTTTCCACCGGAATACAACTCAAATGGACATTATGAGCAGACACTCTTCCGAAAAGGCGCTCCCTTATTTACCACGAGTTGTCTTTTGGGGCAGAATAGCGATCTATATGGCGAAACCCGGTGCAGCCGAGGATCATCGGATGATACAAATGGCACTAAAAGAGATCATACTTGTCCCAATACGGTTGCCTGTGGAAGCTGCAGCTTGCCTCCTGAATCACAAACAGAGTGTGATGCGTGCGGAGGATGGTGGGTCTCATACATGGAGGGAACATACTGCTGCTATGACCAAACGAATACACCTATAGTCATCGATGTCGAAGGAAATGGCTTCAACCTCACAAGCGCAAAGGATGGCGTGTCATTCGATATAAACAATGACGGCAACCAAGAGCATGTGTCGTGGACTTCTGCGGGTTTTGACGATGCTTGGCTAGTGCTGGACCGCAATGGCAATGGAACAATAGACAATGGCTCTGAATTGTTCGGGAACGCAACGCCGCAGCCACCTTCTTCTCGGAAGAATGGATTTCTAGCACTTGCCGAATATGACAAGCCCGCGAATGGGGGAAATGGCGACGGCAAAATAAACACGTCGGACGCTGTCTTTGCCTCTTTATGTCTCTGGCAAGACACGAATCACAATGGCCTATCGGAAGCGTCCGAGCTACACACGTTATCCTCGCTGAGTGTTATGGCAATAGATTTAGATTACAAGACATCGAAGCGCACAGATCAGTACGGAAACCTATTCAGGTACAGGGCAAAGGTCCGTGATGAGCACGGTGCAAGCGTAGGCAGATGGGCGTGGGATGTGTTCCTTACGCGCGAATGAATCGCACGTTTGATTCCTCTTAAAACTCAACTGTCGCTCGGTCTTGTAGTCCTAAAGTTGGATGTGTAGCGCTTCTTCGAGCTTTATCGAATCTGTGCTCGAATCTCTGCTCAATCTTCTTCACGCGAATCGCTTAAGTTCCAGGCGCGTATCAAGGTTTGTACTCTACACCAATACCTTCTGCCAGCTAATCGGTTCGCGATGTTCCGCGACCATAGGCAAGCCTCAACTAAAGTCACAACTAGTGTCTATGTTTTTTGTTATCTCCCGAGGCCTGTTCTCAAGACCCGGCACGGCACCGGAAAAGCCTTAGGCGTTCTATCACTGGAGAGGCTTGGTGGCTGATCCAGTTCAGAAAAATTACACCTTCAGGCTACGCCTGGCCAATCTCGAGACATCCTAATCCAGGGGTCTGAGTAGCGAGGTACAACGAGCTCCTGCGCCCTCAGACGCTTAATTGCATCATCAAGCCACTCGGCTTAGAATCAAATCACTGGAGTTCCCGGATGAAGCTCAAAGCTGGACGCGCGTCGCTAGTCGCTCTCCTGACGGCTGCTTTTTTGATATCGCTCTTTCCGCCCATCTATGCCGACTCGGGCACGAGCCAGTCGCAGCAGGCGGGAAACTCTTCCCGCCCTCGCCGCGGCAAGAACGGCGAGCCGGTGAACAACGTCGATAATCAGACGCCTAAGAGCGCGGATCAGGAGATAGCTCCCGAGCCGGGCTCGCCGCAGGACTCAAAGCCCGAGACTTCGAAGGCTGCGTCGCTACCTCAATCGAGCCAGCAGAAGCCGGCCGCAGCCGGCGACAAGAGTTCGCAAAGTACCAGGCGCACCGAAAACACAACTGCCACCCGGGAGCCGGCCGAATCGCAGCAGCAGCGCGAGGCTCCACCCTTTGATCGTCCGCCGATCGGAGCTCAAGGACGATCTAGTGGTGACTCGAATAATCGTAGGAGTGAAGGGTCGAGCCCGGCAAGACAAAGTCCGAGCTACTCCGACACGGACTCTTCTACCCGCAGCGACTCTCGCGGTAAGACGCCAACCCAGTCTCAGAGCTCAACCGGGGTCCAACGCGATAGATTTCCTGAGTCCTCGACCGGAACTGATGTTGATCCGGAGCGAACCAACCGCTCTGGCGGACGCCCGCCCGTGCTCCAACGTCCGGCCGACTCTCGACAGCGCGACGACGGCGGCTCTCCCGGCGCACGGCCGCCTGTGCTTCAGCGTCCGACCGACTCTCAGGCGCGCGACGAAGGCGAGTATGCGGACCGCAACGCCGGAAGACGACCCGCCTCCGGCCAGCAGCCAGAGGCCGGCACCCAGCCAGCGGGCGGCGAGGACGAGGTCATCAAGCTTGAATCGACCCTGATCAACCTGCCCTTGCTTGTGAGTGATCGGTCGGGTCGATATGTGCCTCAATTGAGCGCGCGCGACTTTACGCTATCCGAGGATGGCGTTCAGCAGACGATTGCGTCGTTCGGTAGCGAGGAGGTTCCGTTTAGTGTGGTGCTTCTGCTCGACGTGAGCCCCAGCGTTCAGGGAAACATTGAAGGCATCCAGGACGCCGCGATTGCATTCGTTCGCCAGTTGCGCTCCCAGGACCGAGTCATGGTGGCGTCCTTTGATCGCAGTATTCATTACTTGAGCGACTTCACCAACGATCGCCGCGAGCTTGAGAGCGCGATTCGCAGAGTGAACACCGGTTCCGGCACGAGTGTATACGACGCCGTCTATGAGACGGTAGCGCACAAGTTTCGCAACGTCGAGGGACGCAAAGCGCTGATACTTTTCTCGGACGGCGAGGACACGACAAGCAGCCGAGCGAGCCACGATGATGCGGTCAATCTGGTGACTGAATCGGATGTTCTGGTTTACGGCTTGCGCTATCCGGGCAACGGAGGCCGCGGCGGCGTTCGAGTCAATCCCTGGCCTCGGAGTCCTATTCCCGGGATACAGCTTCCGTTCCCCTGGCCCTTTCCGATGCCGCGTCGACGCCGAGGGCCGTTCAGGTTGTCGGACCCGTCAGCGACCGGAAACAACGCTGTTCCCTCGCCCGCCGGGCAGTGGCAGCGACGAAATGGGCGGGGCGGTGATTTCATGGCGGATATCACTGCCGCGGGCGGTGGGCCGGTGTATGACGCAGAGAAGATCAGTGACTTGAGCCGGGTTGCCAATAGGATCGCCGAAGAACTTCGGCACGTGTATGTGGTTAGCTACTATCCGACGAATCCCCTCTCGAATGGCGGCTATCGCTCTGTTCGCGTCAGCGTCAAAGGGCGTGATGACATCGCGGTGCGCCATCGCCGCGGTTATAACGCGCGGTCGAACGGAACTGCGAAACCTACGATCTAGTCTTAGGATGAGTCCGTTCCCATCAGGGCCGCTAATCAAGATTCTGCTCTAGCAAGCTATCACGCGTCCCGAGCGCAGGCTTGCAGTCGACCTACCTACAGTTCTTACCTTGTTCTTCGCCCGTCGGCGGTCTGTGCTCGTCCGTCGCTTTTCTTGAGCTTGTCCCATTGGATACCTGAATGGGTGACATCCTTCCTGTTTGACTGGCCATTGTGCATATAAGAAGATCGTAGCATCTGTCCACTTCAACATCGCGGTCAATGCCCGCAAGCGAGTTGCCGCCGCGATCAACGTAGTCGGTTTCGAGCCAGTCCAGCGGAGGTAGGCCATGAAGACTTTAGCCCCCACAAGTCGGCGCGGTATGCGTCGCGTTCGTTCAGTGTTTCTGTTTGCGTTCGTACTCGTGGTCGCAGCCGCGACGCTTCGCGCTCAAGGCACCGCAGTTCGCGTGGAGACTTTCTCGTTGAAGCCAAACGGTGAGGTCGCGGTTGAGAATCCGCGCGGAGCAACTCGTGTTGAAACGTGGGACTATCAAACCGTGCGCGTCGTCGCGGAGAAAAAAGGCCCGGCTGAAAGCTCGATGCAGCCCGGGGAACTTGTGCTGATGGGCGCGCAGAACTCGATCATCGTCCAGTGCAAGCAGGGCGCCGGCCGGATCGATCTAACGATCTATGTGCCGAACAGCGCGCGGCTACAGGTGACCGGCGGTGTCTGGCCGGTCGACATAAGCGGCGCCCTTGCAACCGCGGTTATCGACACTACGAGTGGAAACATCGCCTATCGTCTTCCAGCTAATGATGACGCACGTGTCGCGATGCGCTCAGCGTTAGGAACCGTTCGTTCGACCGTTCCGCTTACGGCCGTGGAGCGCATTGGTACGCGCAATCTTCAAGGGCAGCTCGGAAACGGGGCGGCGCAACTAATCCTCAACAGTCAGAGCGGGAACATAACGCTCACGCCGGCGCCGAACTCGCCCGCGATTGCCCGGGCCGCGAAGTCGGAGTCCGGCGTCTCCGCTGCGAAAACCCAGCCTTCGCGGGGCGAGACGGCGGCGGAGTCAGAGGCCGACAACCAAAGAGGAAGCGAGCAACGCACTAACGGAACTTCAACGCCGATGAAACGCGATCCGGTTCCGCAGGATGACTCCAATATTGGCGACCCGGGCGCGACTAGGCGGCCGGCTCAGAGCAATGGCTCCGTCGTCTTCGCAGGGAGCGACCGAAGCAATGATTCCAGTTCGACGACGACCAGTGGCCCGATCAGCCGCCCTCGCACGGAACGAAACACGAGCGGTGGGAATTCCGATCTCAAGGTTCGAATAATACCCTCGAACGCGCCGCCTCGCGGTTCGCGCGATGCCGCCGGATCAATCTACGATCAAGCGAATGATGAGACCAGGCAGGACACCCAGTCTCCAGCGAGCGGTTCGTCACCGGGCTCGCGGGCGTCGAAGGCCTCGGGTGGCGCCAATCCCGCAAGCGGCACCGTTGACTTTGCCGGAACAGATCGCGCTGACAGCGCGACGGGCAAGGCGCGAGTCGGGCCTTTGGAACGCGATCTCCAGACGAAGAACACCAGCGGGGGCAACTCCGGCCTGCGAGTAAGAATCATCCCCGCGGATTCACCGCCGGGTGCGTCGCGCAGTTCAAGCTCGGTCTTCGATAACCGAGACGAGCCGACGCAAGCGCCAGCCTCAGCGGGCGCCTCTACGCGGACGAGCCCACAAACTGGCTCAGGCCAGAGCGCTCGCACAAACGACTACTCGCGGCCGGGCAGCAGCGCCCGTAGCGCGGATGCTACCGCAAGAGCCGATGACGAGATCGCTTCCACCAATTCGCGCGCAGGCGCGCCGCCGACTTTGCATAGGAGCCGCGCGGAGGATTCACCCGTGACCAACGAACCCGAGGCAAAGGCAAAGAATCCCGATGAAGAAGCTATCGTGCTAAAGGCGGCGCTGGTAAGCCTGAACGTATCGGTCACTAATCGAGCAGGAGTTGCGTTGGCGAACTTGAAGAAAGAAGACTTCGAAGTCGCGGAGAATAGCGAGCCGCAGAAGATCGAGTTCTTCGAGCCGACGACGGCGCCGTTCAACCTGGTATTGGTCCTGGATCTTTCGGGCTCGATCAAGGACAAGCTTGACGTTGTGAAGTCCGCGGCTCTGCGCTTCGTTGAAATCTTAGGCCCGCAGGACAAAATCGCGGTAGTGACCTTCACCGACGAGATTCGTGTTGTGACTCAGTTGACCAATGATCGCGAAGAACTCAAGCGCCGGATAAGGTTGATCGACAGGTCGCAAGGTGGCACGGCGTTCTACGAGGCTCTGTGGTTCTCGCTGATGGACACGCTTCGAGGGACTCGCGGGCAGCGCAGCGCGATAGTGGTGATGACCGACGGAGTGGATAGCTCGCTGGACCGCTACAATCCGATGGAGAGCCGAGTATCGTTCGATCAACTGGCGCGCAGGTTTGAAGAGTCCGACGTGCTCGTCTTCCCGATCTATCTGGACACAGAGTACGAAGAGGTGTTCGAGCGGGGCAACAGCTCGTCGGAGGCTTATGCCGTTGCTCGCGATCAGCTCGATCGAATCGGTGAGTTGACCGGGGGGCAATCCTTCAAAGCTGAAAAAGTAGGCGATCTATCAGGGGTCTACAAACAGGTTGCGGCTGCCATTCGCACGGTGTACAGCGTCGGCTACTATCCAACGAATCCGGAGCGAGATGGAACATTCCGGAGAGTCAGAGTAGGAGTCAATCGCGCGGACGCAGCAGTGCGCACTCGAAAGGGATACTACGCGAAATGACTGCGGCGTGAAGCGTGATGCGTGAAGCGTGATCAGTGAGGCTGAAGAGGCGACAGCAACCCGAAAAGGAGTGAGGTAGGATCACAGGTCGGGAAGGGTGGCTTGCCCCCGCTCTTGCTGGGCGATTCATCAAGAAGAGCGGGGGCAAGCCACCCTTCCCGACCTGTGATTCTACTCCATACTCTGTCTATCCTCATTTACTAGCTCTGCTCACTCGCCCGGCCCTTCGGCCGCTGGTTGGAAGCGAGAGTCTTTTTGCGCATTCTTATCGACGACGGAGTCACTTCTACAAGTTCATCTTCGCGGATAAACTCGAGGGCTTGCTCGAGCGAAAGCTCGCGGAAGGGCACCAGGCGCATCGCTTCGTCCGCCGCCGACGCGCGCATATTGGTGAGCTTCTTCTCCCTGATCACATTCACATCCAGATCTACATCGCGAGCGTTCTCGCCGATGACCATTCCTTCATAGACCTGAGTTCCCGGTCTGACGAAAAGCTCGCCGCGCTCTTGAAGGTTGTAAAGCGCATAGGTCGTGGCGGGGCCACGCCGGTCGGCGACCAGCGCGCCGGTGATCCGTTGCGAGATCGTGCCTTGCCATTCATCCCATCGTAAGAAAATCGTGTTCAGCAACCCGGTGCCTTTCGTGTCGGTGAGGAACTCGCTGCGGAATCCGATCAGCCCGCGCGACGGAATCTCAAATTCCATTCGCACGCGGCCGCTCCCGTGATTGACCATCTTGGTCAGCCGGCCCTTGCGGCGGCCCAGGGCCTCTGTAACCACGCCGATGAAAGTGTCGGGGCAATCGATCACGGTCAGCTCGATCGGCTCGAGTATTTTTCCGTTCTCTCGCCGGGTGATGACCTCGGGCTTCGACACCTGAAGCTCATATCCTTCGCGCCGCATCATCTCGATCATGATCGCAAGCTGGAGCTCGCCGCGGCCTGACACCTTGAAGGTGTCCATTGTCTCAGTAGACTCGACTCGAATGGCGACGTTGGCAAGCGCTTCCTTATCGAGCCGCTCTCTGACCTTGCGCGAAGTGACGAACCTTCCTTCACGGCCTGCGAACGGCGAAGTGTTAACGCTGAAGAGCATCGAAATCGTCGGTTCATCGACGGTGATTCGAGGAAGCGGCTGCGGGTCTTCGGCTGCGGAAACGGTCTCGCCGATGTAGATGTCTTCGATGCCGGCGAGCGCTACTATCTCGCCTGCTTCAGCGTGGTCGATTGGCACTTGTTTCATCCCTTCGAAGGCGTAGAGCTTGGTCACCTTGGTCCTCTCGACCCGGCCGTCGAGCTTGCAGATGGATATCTGATCGCCGACTGCAACGGCGCCCGAAAAAATCCTGCCAATCGCCAGCCGCCCAACATAGTCGTTGTAGTCGAGGTTTGCCACAAGCAACTGCAGCACGCCGTCGACCGGAGCGGCCGGCTTTGGAGTCGTGCTGAGGATTTGATCAAACAGCGGGCGCAGATCGGCGCTTTGATCCGCAAGCTCGTGCTTTGCGATTCCGTCGCGCGCAACGGTGTAGATGATCGGGAAGTCGACCTGCTCTTCGGTGGCGTCCAGGTCGATGAACAAATCGAAGACCTCGCTGACTACCTCGGCGGCACGCGCGTCCTGCCGGTCGATCTTGTTGATCACAACGATCGAGGGCAGCTTTTGAGCGAGCGCCTTGGAAAGAACATAGCGCGTCTGCGGAAGCGGTCCTTCGCTGGCGTCGACCAGCAGCATCACTCCGTCAACCATCATGAGAACGCGCTCGACTTCGCCTCCGAAATCAGAGTGGCCGGGCGTATCGACGATGTTGATCTTCACGCCGCCATAGTGGACTGAGGCGTTCTTTGCCATGATAGTGATGCCGCGCTCACGCTCCAGGTCCATTGAATCCATCATCCGTTCGACGACGGCTTCGTTGGCGCGAAACAACCCGGACTGCCTGAGCATCGCGTCGACCAGGGTTGTCTTGCCGTGATCGACGTGCGCGATGATTGCGATGTTGCGAATGTCTTCTCGTTGCTGCATGTTGCCCTCATTGCCCCATGGCGAAACAATTATGATAACAGACCGCGGAGAAGGCTGTCAGGCGATGTAGCATAGACTTTATAGTCTGTGTCCGCTCGCTCGCGTAAAAGAGCGAACGCCGCACACAGACTAAAGTCTATGCTACCTCGGTCGGCGAGGATTTCTTTTGAAGCTGGTGCTGATATAATCCCGTTCAACCGTCACCTCACATCGAGGAAGGGAGCCTGAATTCTTGGAGCACATCCTGATCAAGCGGCAGGGCAGTTACCTGTACGCGAGATCATTCGGAATAATAGTAATGCTGTTGACGCTGATCTACGGCGGACTGGGCGCGGTGTTGGCGATCATCACCGAGTCTGATCTCGACGACGTCATGGATGAGATAGTCTTTCCGATCCTGGCATTCATTCCCGTTCTGATGATGTGGGCCGGGTATGCAGGCGTGCTATGGGCGTTCAAACGCGAGGCAAACCACGCGATCGAGTTGACTGAAGAGGGAATCAGGGAAATGCGCGCAGGTCGCGAGCATCACTTCATTCCCTGGGCGGGAGTGCGCGAGATCGAGATGTCTGCGGACCTGTTCGGTGGAATGAGCCTGAAGGCGAAGGGAGCGTTCTCTGAGATCGCGATATCAAACGTTGACCTGGAAATCACTCATCCGATGAACATTGCGAAGATGCACCGCGCTTTGAGCAGGGCGAACGAGATGAGCAAGCTTTTTGGACAACTCAAAGTCACCGCGCCGCAGGCGGCTTTGAGGATGAATAAACTGGCGAGGAGACGCCTGAAAGAGTACGCACTGGTGGATGGTCATTAGCGATGAGAGACAAGTATGAGGCCGTGATCGGTCTTGAGATTCACGCTCAACTCACGACTGAGTCAAAAATCTTTTGTGGGTGCTCGACCCGGTTTGGCGACGAGCCGAACTCCAACACCTGTCCGGTTTGTTTGGGTTTGCCCGGGGCGCTGCCGGTTCTCAATCGGCGAGTGGTCGAAATGGCCGCGCGTGCTGCTCTCGCTCTGAATCTGAACATTAATCACGAGTCGATTTTTTCTCGGAAGAACTATTTCTATCCGGACCTTCCAAAGGGCTATCAGATCTCTCAGTACGACCGCCCGTTCTCTGAGCGCGGCCACGTCGAGATACCGACAGCGGAGCGGAACCAGTCCGGACACGCCATCGAATGGCGAACGAAGCGGTTCAGTATCACTCGTCTTCACATCGAAGAGGACGCGGGCAAGTCGATCCACGAGGGCATGCCTGATACCGGCAAGTCTTATGTTGACCTGAACCGCAGCGGGGTCCCACTGGCCGAGATAGTTTCCGAGCCTGACTTTCGCTCGTCCTGGGAAGCCTACGACTACATGCAGTATCTGCGTCGCACGCTTTTATATGTCGGCGTGTGCGACGGCAATATGGAAGAAGGCAGCTTGCGTTGCGACGCGAACGTTTCGGTGCGCCTGCGAGGCGCGGACAAGTTCGGAACGAAGGTCGAGCTTAAGAACCTGAACTCGTTTCGGTTTCTGCAAAAGGCGATCGAGTTCGAGATTGACCGTCAGATTGCGGCAATCGAAACAGGCGAGCCGATTGTGCAGGAGACGAGATTGTGGAACGAGCGTGAGTCGAAGACCTATTCGATGCGCTCCAAGGAAGATGCGCACGACTATCGCTATTTTCCCGAGCCGGACTTGCCGCCGCTGGTCATCGATGAAAATCTGATCGAGAGACTTCGCGCTGAACTTCCCGAGCTTCCAGAAGCACGACGCATGCGCTTTGTTAGTGAGTACGGATTGTCGTTTGACGACGCGGCGCAGTTAACCGACTCGCGAGGTATGGCTGACTACTTCGAGACTGCTGCGCGAGCTTGCGGCAACGCAAAAGCGGCTGCGAACTGGATTCTCAACGATCTGTTGCGTGAAATGAAGGAGGCCGCGGCGGACATTAGCGCCTTGCCGGTAACCGCTCAGTCGCTAGGCGAGATGATCAAGATGATCGACGGCGGCGGGATCAGCGGAAAGATGGCCAAGGATGTTCTGGTTCGAATGTATCAATCAGGCAAACCGCCGGAAGAAATCGTCCGCGAAATGGGCGGTTCGCAGCTATCCGGCGAAGCCGCAATTCGCGCGTTTGCCGGCCAGGCAATCGCAGCGAACCCAAAGCAGCTTGAACAATATCGCGCTGGAAAAACAAATCTCTTTGGCTTCTTCGTCGGACAGGTTATGAAGCTGAGCGGCGGCCGGGCCAATCCACAGGTTGTAAACGAAGTCTTGAGGAAAGCGCTCGAAGGCTAAGGGTACTGGGATTGATGAAGATCACATCGGGGGTGTTCGTTCTTGCGCTGTTGACTCTCTTGTTTGGCTTCAGCGCCTGCAGCAAATCGGGAACCGACGACGAAGTGGCGGTGCTCGAGACCAGTTACGGCCGGATCGTGATCGAGTTCCTGCCGAAGGTCTCGCCCAAACACGTCGAGAACTTCAAGGAACTCGCGCGGGATAGGTTCTACGATGGGACTAAGTTTCACAGAATCGTTAAGGAGAACAAAAAGCCCGCCGGGATTCAGGGCGGTGATCCAAATACGATCAATGGTGATCCCGCAACCTGGGGACAAGGCCAGAAGGGTCAGAAGACCGTGCCCGCTGAATTCTCAACGTTGAAGCACGAGCGAGGCATAGTGTCCGCCGCTCGCAGATCAGACGACGTCAACAGCGCCACCAGCCAGTTCTTTGTTTGCGTTGCCCCGCAGCCGGGCTTCGACGGCCAATATTCGATCTTCGGACGCGTGATCGAGGGGATGAATGTGGTGGACTCGATTGCGCGCGCCCCGGCCGGCGGCAGCAAGGGCGAAACGCCTATTGACCCCGTGATCGTCAACCGGGCCTTCGTTGTTAAACGAGCCGAGTTGAAATAGAGGCAACTATGAAGAAGCAAGACGTTGAATACCTGTATGAGTACAATCGGTGGGCTAACGCAAGGACTCTCGATGCTGTTTCGAAGTTGACGCCAGAGCAGTTCACCAGAGACCTGCGAAGCAGCCACCGTTCGGTGCGGGACACGTTCGCTCACATTCTTGCAGCAGAATGGATATGGCTCGAGCGATGGAAGGGCACGTCGCCGGGCTCTTTGTTGAATCCATCCGATTTTTCCACGGTCGAGTCGCTCGGAACGAGGTTGGCGGAAGTTGAACGGGACACTGCGGAGTTCATAGACGGCCTGACCGATGAGTTATTAGGTACAGTGATCTCGTACCGGAACACGCGAGGGGAAGAGTGGGCGTATCCGCTGGGTCAGATGCTGCAGCACGTTATGAATCACTCTTCTTACCACCGCGGACAAGTAACAACGCTGCTTAGGCAACTCGGCGCTGACGCAATACCGGTGGATCTCCTCGTGTTTATGGATGTGAAAGCGGGCCAGGGCTCCTGAGCAGAAAATTGAGAATTGAGAATTGAGAATTGAAATACCAGCGCACTTGAGAGTGATGTTGCCAAATCTGTAATTTTTCAATTTTCAATTCTCAATTTTCAATTCCCGTTTCTGACGTAGCGCCTTTATGTACCGTGACTTAATTCTTGACAAGCTCTCCACTCTGGCGCAAGCTGGTAGCCGCTTGAGTATCGGCTCTCACTAAGGTTATCGAATGCAACTTGCTCGTGTGCTGGGGACAGTTGTGGCAACGGTCAAGAGCGATTCGCTTGAAGGTCAGAAGCTGTTGGTTATTCAGCCGCTCGACGGCGCGCTCAACGACAAGGGTCAGCCGATGGTCGCCATTGATTCGGTTGGCGCCGGCAAAGGGGAAATCGTCTTCTGGTGCCGTGGGCGCGAAGCTTCGTTCCCCTTCCTGCCTTCCGAAGTTCCGAGTGATTGCACGATAGTTGGGATAGTTGATTCGGTGTTTCTTGATTCCAGGTTTTAGTTTGGATTTCGGTTAGCTCATCGCATCAATCCAGCTCCACAATCCAATCTAACACCTGAGATCTAAATCTTATGATTCTAGCGCGAGTCATTGGCAACGTGGTGGCCACACAGAAGGACCACCGGTATGAAGGCGGGCGAATCATGGTCGTCCGTCCTACTAACCCGGACGGCTCGGACGCCGGCGACGAGCTGCTCGCGCTGGACTCAGTGGACGCCGGAGTAGGAGACCTGGTCGTTGTTGTTCGCGAAGGGTGGTCCGCTTCTACGTCAGCGACCGGAAGCCCCGGTGCTGCGATTGATTCAGCCATCATCGGAATCGTCGATACGGTCGAGGGCGCGTAGTGTGTTTGAGTAGCCGCTGGTGACGCAACTCATGCCGAAACAGGATAAAGCAACAGTTCGCCGCGTACTCGAGGCCGTGCTCAATAGGCTCGACGCCGAAGCGCGCGGGGGCGAGGAAAATTCGAACTCGATCCTGCTTTCCGAGAGCGGTGATGCAGACGCGCCGGTTATTCTTGTAGTCATCGCCGGGTCGAACTCGACTGCTCAAAACGGAACTGCGCCACCTGAGTTGAGAGTCGACCGGGCTGGACAGCCGGCAACGAATTACGCGCTCGGTCACAACGAGGCGCAAGCGACCCATCCCGGACTCGAACGCTTTCCTTTAGCTGTAACTGACCCACATCCTTCTGCCCCCAAAGCATGCTTTATGGAACCCGGACGCGCCTGTGTTAGTTCAGGCGCCTGCGAGATGCGCGGGTTCTAGCTGCTCGCAAGCTTCGCGGTGACACCGCGTCTGCGAATTGGTGGCAAGTCATGGATGAGCAAACCGGCCTGACCTTCAGATATCTAGGCGAAGAGCACGCCTGCCCGCTTGGCGCGGGTACGCTGAGAATAGGACGCCACGAAGACAACGACATCGTATTAGACAATCCTTACATCTCTCGTTACCACGCTGAAATCATCTCGGAAGGCTCGCGTCATTTGATCCGAGACCTGGAAAGCATGTCTGGAACATTCGCCAACGGGGAGCGAATCACTCAGCGACGTTTGAAGGACGGTGATTGCGTAAGACTGGGGCAGGAACGGGGCGTCGAATTCAGGTTTCACGCCGGGTATTCAAACGGTGATTCTGGCCATAGTGCCGATCTCAAACCTGTCCGCATCATCGCGCCCGGAGACACGCTGTTTCTAAACGCCGCTAAGCTGTCGCACTCGGGGGAACTCCCTGATGCAACCATCGAGCGCCTGCGCGCGCTCTACGAGTTCACCAGCGAGATGCTGACCGCCCAGTCGTCTGAAGACTTGAGCGATAAGCTGGCGGCGTTTATGCAGCGCACGATCAAGCCTCACCGGTGTGCGGTGCTTTTGTGGAACTCGCATCGCCGCGCGCTGGACGTCGCGTCTGAGTACGGCCCGAATAGACCCGGCGCTCCGAGTCGCGGCATAGCCGACCTGGCGTACAACGACAACGTCGCCGTCCTCAGCATGGACGCAAGCACCGATGCCCGTTTCTCCGACGGCCAATCGATCAAGTTCGGTTCCATTCGGTCCGTTATGTGCGCGCCGATGGGATCGAAGAGCCGGCTGTGGGGTGTTTGCTACGTAGACAACGCCAGCGGCGAAAAAGCATTTGATGACGAAGCACTCGATTTTCTGACCGCCGTCGCCCGGCAAGCAGGACTGGCGATGGAGAACCTTTACCTACTGGACGAGCAGAAACGGTCGCTCGAGAGTTTTATCCGTACGCTGGCCGCCTCGCTCGATGCGCGAGATGACACGACGGCCGGTCACTCGGCGAGAGTCGGAGCGATTGCTTCGGCCGTCGCGCGGCAGATGGGGCTCAGCGAGGCGGAGGCCAGGGCAGTTTACTACGCGGGCTTGCTCCACGATTATGGCAAGATCGGAGTACGAGACGACGTGTTGCTGAAGCCCGCAAAACTGACTCCGGAAGAATACGAGCACGTCAAGCAACATCCTCAGCATACCTACAGATTGCTTTCGAAGATGCGTTTTCCTGAGGACCTCGCGGATGTACCGCTGGTTGCCGCCTCGCACCACGAGCGATGGGACGGCTCAGGATATCCGAGCGGACTCAAGGGCGAGCAGATTCCGTTGGGCAGCCGCATTGTCGCGGCGGCCGACGCTTATGATGCGATCACCGAAGAACGATGCTACAACGAGCCGATGTCGCCGGAGGCGGCTATGAATGAGCTCGCGTCGCTGTCGGGGTCCTACTTTGATCCTGACGTTATGGATGCTTTCGGCAGGTACTTCGCCGCCGTGATCGAGCCTCGGAGCCGCCGCCTGAGCGAGCGGATGACGATGCAGGAAGCGAAGCAGCGGTAATAGAATGGCGGTCGAGTTTAGGCATAGGGAGACATATTGAAAATCGAGAATTGAAAATTGAAAAATGCAAATTGAAGATTAGGGCGAAACATTAGTAACCCGCAATTTTCATTTTTCAATTTGCATTTTTCAATTTTCAATTCTCCCGCGCTATTTCCGAGCCAGCATCGTCACAATGCGGGCCAGCCCTTCGACAACCGCCAGACCTGCGCGATCCTCGCGATGAAACACGGCGTTACGGACCTCACTGCCGGCCTGGTACTTGATCGTCAGAATGTAGTCATGCTCTTTTACGTCGGGCGTTCTTCTTCCAGGTACTAGCAAAGCCACGGGCCCGAGCGCCAGCCACCACCATCTCGGACGAATGCGTTTACCCTCAATCATCGTGCTTGCGTCCACCACGTTCGCTTCAAGAATCGACGACGCCGTTATCTTGAAGGATCTGCTTCCGGGGATGATCTCGGCCACTTCGATTCCTTCGGGGCCAATGATCAGCCGAACAGACCCGGCGTCTTCGAAACGTTCGATTCCGTCGAGGTAGCCAATCTCTACGCGAGTAGTTTCCAGTCGGGGTGTCCCAGTCTCGGTGATCGGTATGCCGCACCAAATGCACTTCTTCGCAGCAGCGCCGTTCGTGCGTCCGCATTGTTGGCAGTGGATTGGAGTCATAGTTCACAGTCAGAAGGCGGAAGGCAGACGGCAGAAGGCAGAAGGCAGAAGGCGGAAGGCAGAAGGCAGAAGGCGGAAGGCAGAAGGCGGAAGGCAGCATCCCTACGACTTTCTTCTTTCCATTTTTTCATTCCTCATTGCTTTCCATCGTCAGCCTTCTGCCTTGCATCTCTTCATTCCTCACTGCTTTCTGCCTTCAGCCTTCTGCCTTCTGCTTTCTGCTTTTTCATTCCTCACTGCTTTCTGCTTTCAGCCTTCAGCCTTCTGCCTTCTGCTTTTTCATTCCTCACTGCTTTCTGCCTTCAGCCTTCTGCCCGCTCTCTTTGTATCCCGGTCCTCGCAGCGGGCGACCAGGTCGTGCGACGGTTTGTTTATCCGCGAAGATGACCGGTTCGCCGTTTACAAGCACGTAGCGCATCCCGACCGAAAGGCGGTTGGGGTCTTCGAATGTTGCAACGTCGCGAATTTCCCGCGGGTCGAATACAGCAACATCGGCGAAGAAGCCGGGCTTGAGTAACCCACGATCGGCCAGATGAACGCGATTGGCCGCAAGCGAAGTCATCTTGCGAATCGCGTCTTCAAGCGAGAGCACGTGCTCGTCGCGCACGTAGCGTCCAAGTATTCGTGGAAAAGCCCCGTAGCCTCGCGGATGAGCATTGCCTTCCGCCAGGCGGCCGGTGGTGGCTACCGCGCCGTGATCGACTCCCACGCTCACCCACGGCTGCCGAAGCGCCAGCTTCACGTCATCTTCACTCATCAAGAAAACGATCATGCCTGTCTGGGCGTTGTCGGCGATCAATAGATCAAACAGCGCGTCGATCTCATCCGGCTTGCTCATCATTCGAGCTATTTCGTTGATGCGTTTGCCTTCGTACTTTGCAAGCTCGCGGTTCAGGACGCTCGCGACCAGAATTCCTTCGCCGCCGCCCGCGCCCAAATAGAAGTTCTCCCATTTGTCGGACGCTGCGCGCATCTCCAGTTTCAGCTTCTCGCGCGTTGCCGGGTCTTTCAACTTCTGGACGAAACTGGCCGTGCCTCCCTCGTGAGCCCACGGCGGAACGGCCGCTCCAAGCGAGGTTGCGCCGGCGACGTACGGATACTGATCGGCGGTGATGTCCAGTCCGCGCGCTCGAGCGACTTCGATCTTGGCGATGACATCGCGCATCTTTCCCCAATTCGGTTTGCCTGCCATCTTCAAGTGGAAGATCTCGACCGGGATGTTCGCTTCCGTGCCAATGCGAATCGCTTCATCGAGCGCCGCCATGATCGAGTTGCTTTCGTTTCGCATGTGTGTGGCGTAGACGCCGCCGTAGCGCGCCGCCACCTTCGCAAGCTCGATCAATTCTTCCGTCTTCGCGTAGAACGCCGGCGCGTACACCAGCGACGTGCTGACGCCTACCGCTCCGTCTTCCATCGCTTGGGCTACGAGCTTTCGCATCTGGTCGAGTTCGGCGGCAGTAGGAGCGCGGTTTTCGTCGTGAAGAACGTACTGGCGCACCTGCGTTGCTCCGACATAGGTTGCCAGGTTGATCGCCGTGCCGCTTCGTTCGAGCCGAGCAAAATATTCTCCGAGCGTGCGCCAGTCCGCCGTGAGGTTGAAGTGCTTGAAGAAAGGTTCGCTCTCTTTGAGGATGTAGTCATTCAAGGGAGCGGGCGAGCCTCCTTCGCCGGTGACTTCGGTGGTGATGCCCTGAAATACTTTCGATTCGGCGCGCGGGTCGATCAGCAGATTCGTTTCGGACTGACCGAGCATATCGATAAAGCCTGGAGCTACGATCATGCCGCTGGCGTCGATGCGCCGCCTTGCTCGCGCGGCGCCGACTCGTCCGACTTTGACTATACGGTCGCCGCGAATGGCCACGTCACCGTAGAACCATGGGTTGCCGGTACCGTCAACGATGCGCCCGTTCATTATGATGATGTCGTAGCCTTCAGTTTGTCCGCTTAGTGGCTGCGTCAGCAGGGCGATAAGAAAGATGCAAACGAGTGCGATCACAAGTCGCTTCATCGAATCCTCCAGGCTCGGTTATGCTAATCCGGAATAGACCGCGGATCAGGCGGATTGGACGGATTGGCTCGGATCAGATCGGTATGAATCCGTCTTATCAGTGTCATCAGTGGTCTATCCGGGTGTTGCGCGGAGATTATAGTGGGCTGGTCTGACAGACTTCAACAATGGTTGCTTCGAGCGGGCCTGGCGATCGGAGCGATACTCCTTATTCGGTTCGCGATCGATTTCTCTGACGGAACGATATGGTGGTTAGCGGCTCCGTTTTGGCTGCTTGTTATTGCGACGCTCGGAGTGGGCATCGCAAACGTGTTCGGGGCATCGAAGCCAGAGACGCCACGAGAGTCGCGATCGGAACCGCGAGCGTTGTTGCTCGCGGCAATCCCGCTAGCGTTGCTGGCCTCGTCGCTCGACTGCATGGGGCTGAGCCTGCGAGGTTGTTCGCCCTTTTGCACCTTCATCAAGCTGGCCTGGATTCCACTGATCGCGGCCGTCTGCGCAATATACTTTTTCAAGAGCGGGCAGGGTTGGCTCACCGCCATTGCCGCAATGTCCTTCGTCCCGCTCGTCCCGCACTGTGTTTGTTACAACGTTGGAAACGCATGGTGGATAGATCGCTTAGGTGCAAGCCCGCTCTGCTACGGCTGGGGTTTCGTCGTGAGCGTCATAGCTCTGAGTGCTTTGCGAAGCGGCGCTCATTTTCGGCTTTCGCTAGCTTTATGTTTCACAGTCAGCTCCGGCGCGATCGGGTTCTTCGTCGCTCATCACTATTTTCAGTTCCCCTGGTGAGCGAACATTGTCGGAACAGCGGCTCGCTGAACAGGATATTCTTGGAAGAGTGCTAACCGAGGCCGCAGCGCTGGAGAAACGGACTGGTGAAAACGGCCCTGGTTTGTGGGTCTAATAACGTGTTTCTGCCGGCAATCCACTTATCGGCTGCTGCACCGTACATACTCCGGACTCTCTCCGGCGTAAAGTTGTTGATCTGTCCCCAGTGAAGCGTGTATGGAATTCCCGCGTTCTCCAAGCCCTGCCAGACGGCATTGTAGTAGGTCATCGTGCGATCGCCATATGCGGCGGGAAGTTCGATCGTGCAGGTCGTATCGAATTTTGTGAACGCCAGCAGCGCCTTCGACCCTTTCACCCAGCGGAAGGCGAGCAGGCCGGGGTAGTCCTTAACCTCCGGAGCCGACAACATCAAATCCAGAACGCGCGGCGTGTCTTCAAGCGCTATTCCGATCTCCGCGCTCATCACTTTCTGGAAGGTGGTGTTGGAAAAGAAAACCTCACCGGGCGTGCCTAACACCTTTTTAAGAAGTGGGTATTCAGCCGGAACAATCAGATTCATGAGATTGCCGGCCAACGAAGGCAGACGGTCGTTCAGTTTGCCCATCACGCTCAGTACATCGTCACCCGGCCCGAGGCCGCCAGGCGATACAGGCGGGCGGCGGTAGTCGCTATGATATTTGCGATCATACATCGCGGTGACGTAAGCGCCGCGGCGAGTATCGTGGGGATTGATTACCACTTCAAAATGGAACGGCTCTTGGCTGGTGTCGGGCATATCAATACCGGTGAAGTCGAGAGTCTGCATCACTCGTCTCAATCGTTGATCAATCGGCAACCGCGAGCGCGAAACCTCCAACAGATAGAGCGGGTCGGCCTCGATCAGCACACCGTGAATGATGCCGAAGCTGCCAAAACTGACGAGCGCCGCGTTAAAGAGCGTGTCGTCCCGGACCAACTCGGCGCCAAGTGCTTCGATGAGACCGTCAGATAGCACTGGATATGATGCGCGCTCGAGCCAGATAGCCCGGTCTGGCCCTGTGATGACGTGCATTCCAACGACGTAATCGGCCATTGACCCAAATCGAAACCTGGATCCATGCGTTCCGGTGGCGACAGCTCCAGCAATGGTCTGGCCGTTGCTCGCGCCCGAGGTCTTCAAGGCCAGTTTCGCCGGCCGTTCAAACAGAATGTCGTTCGCTTCTCTTACACTGACGCCGCATTGCAAGTACATCAGAAGCGCCGGATCGTCTTCGTAGGTGGTCACTACACTGGTCTCGTCGGCAGGGAAGGCCCAGTTCAACGCGAGGGTATCGATCAAGCGACCGCTGGTCACAGCCGCGCGCGAGAGTGACCAGCCGCCGCCAATCGCGCGTAGCGTCACGTTGTCGCGTATCGCATCAGCGATTAGGCCTTGAAGCGCCGCGACGGTAAGCTGTAAATCTCCGAAGAAGTTTGTTACAGGGCTCGGTGGATTCGACACACTGTAGAGCACCTCGAAGTCCTGTGTGACATTCTGATGCTTGTTGACCCATGGACTTGGAGGCCCTTCGGTCACTGATGCTCGGCGGGGATCATCTCGGGACATCGTTCGCCTCCTTCGAGGAGAGAATACTCGGTCCCGTGCTTGAGTATGGCGCCCTCAGCGGCACTAGCTGCAAAGGCATGGGATTGCTCGCGCCGCGTAATCCCTTAGGCGGGCCCTGAGCCGGGCCCGGAGCCGGGCCTTGCGATGCACGGCTCGGGTCCTCAGCGCATTGCCAAGCCACTCGCATCGGAGACCACAGCCCGGCCGTGACTACTGTGATAAGCGAATAACCATAGTTCACAGGAAGCTTGACCAGCCACATGCTCTTGCAGTTTGCCGGGGTTTTGTAAGCGGCAGAAGGCGCGGGAGGCAAGAGATTTTGTTGCAGCGCTCCCCAAAAAAAGGCGTGCATGGTTCTCTTCGTCAACTCGTCTTGCTTAACCTTCCGGGGCTGCGGCGAAACGCTCGGCGTAGGGCGGGCGGCTTCGGACGCGGCAGGCGGTCGTGGACCCAGGCCTGTTGGTCCGATCACGGGCGGTTGCTTTGCGCACAACCACTCTACCTTTACGCGCGACCACCGTCCAAAGCTGAACACATTGCCGGCCGCATACTTCCAGTAAGATGTGATCCCGACCTCGTACATGCCATTGCCCTTGCAGTCAGCCGAGGATGCCAGCCCGCCGGGAACTTGTGCCCCATTGACTTGCGCAGGCACGACAAAATCGGTTCGTTTACCCCCGCTCGGAGAGTCGAGAGTTTTCCTGAAATATGACGAGTTGACCCGGTCGCCATTAGCTCTTAGATGGTGGTGGTAGCAACCGGAATAGACTCCAACAAGAGCTACAAGTGCAACGGCGCACGACATTCTGCGCATTCGACTCTCCTTGTTCGGCCATTTCAATTATCAATAGAGATACGCCTCAATAAAGATACGCCTCTTTGGTTTGGGCGGCTAGGTGAGGCGTTAGGCTGGTGTGGATACCGCTGATCGCTGGGTTCTGCGCGGTGTACTTTTTCAGAGGCAAACAAGTTTGGCTTACAGCGATTACTGCGATGTCGTTCGTACCGCTCGTCCCGCACTGCGTCTGTTACTACGTTAGGAGTGTTCTGGACGTGTGATATCATAGTTTGCACCACAGTGTTACCGTTTGAAGACTATCAGACATTGTATCGGCCGTAAGAGGAAGGTGGAGCGATGACGGCAACAGCGGAATTCACCAAAGAAGAAATAGTGCAACGCGGGAAAGAGATTTATGCACGGGACATCCGGGGCCTGGTCGAAGCGGGCAATGACGGCCGGGTGGTGGCGATTGATGTGCGGACTAGTGAGTTTGAGCTGGCGGATGACGCCATTACTAGCGCCAGCCAATTGCGCGCGCGCCTCCCTGAAGCAGTAATCTTTTTCATGCGCATCGGCTATCCGACGATGGCCCGCGTCCTGTAAGAGTCTCGATCTGAGGTGAAACGATGACCGGTCTGGTCAACTCCAAACGAGAGGCGGTCATTTGGATCACGGTCTGTGCACCGCAAAATGAGCGACGCGAAATTGAAGCCCTCATTGACACCGGATATTCCAGTTATCTGACGCTTCCGAGCAAGATGATTGCAACGCTCCGCCTCAGCACGCTTGGCACTGAACAAATGACTTTGACCGACGGCAGCGAGATCTCTTCTGATCTTTGCATGGCCCAAGACTGAAATTCACTACGACGGTTCTAACTCTAGCTGGCAGTCTGTTGAGACGCATTAAGCTCGTTTCTCGTAAAGATGAAAAGAACTGGTTTTCAAAGAACCCCGACCAGCACCTTCCAATATGACAATTGAAAAACTGCGCGACGTGTGACGAGTCGCCCGTAACTATTGAAAAAGGGAAGTACCGCTAACGGGACTCGAACCCGTAGTCTCCGCCTTGAGAGGGCGGCGTGTTAACCACTTACACTATAGCGGCAAAGACCAAACTTTCGAGCCTCAGTATACACAGCCGTCTTCGCCATCGCAATCTCGCCGCCCGGCGATGTCGGCCTGGATTAGATATCGATTTCCATTCGCTCAGACGATTGTGCCGTTGGTATACTGCGGCTCAATAGTTGACCTCGAGCCAAATCGGTGGGATCGCTTCTTCAATATTCACAAGCTGGGCGACGAGATCAAAGGCCGTGTGGTGCGTTTCGGAAAGTACGGCGCGTTCATCGAGATTGAAGAAGGCATAGAGGCGCTTTGTCACGTTTCAGAGTTGAGCGAATACCGAGTTGAGAAACCCGAGGACGCGGTGAAGATCGGCGAGCTGCTGCCGTTCAAGATACTCAAGCTTGATCCATCACAAAAGAAGATCGGACTCTCGGCGCGAGTCCGAGCCCGGGAAGTCATCTGATCGTTGAAGTTTCCAAGGGTGACATCTATAACGCAAGCATTGACGACCTCAACGGCTTCGATTCGCCAGAGCGTCCCCAATCGAATTTGACCTTTCTTAGATTGAATGTTTGAATATCAGCCTTCGGGTTTCACTGAGTTCTTTTCAGGGGTTTGCATTGAGCTCTGAAGGTCGTTAAGCCTTCAATTTGCGCTGAGCATTGCGGAGCAGTTCTCCCACGCTGAAAGCGTACTTCGTTCGCGATCGAGCTATTGTGATCAAGCCGAACGGGCAAATTGAAGGCGGCGCTGGTTGTTGGCTGACTCTCCCACGCAGCTTCGCACACCCTGTGATCCCCGCGCGGTGATTCTGAAGATGCACACCGCGCAAATCTTTCGGCTCGCTGTTGTACGCAGTTTCTGACACCGTTCGGAGCTTAGCGGACGATGGGCCAAATCTTTAATCGAAGCACGAACTTCATCTCGAAGGTTACCATCTTCGGAGCGATCTTCTTCGTTGGAATAATCATCTGGCTTCTGCTCGTATTCAACAGGTCCTCTTACTACACTCAAGCTTACTTCCCGCGTGAGCAACCCGTTCAGTTCAGCCACAAGCACCACGTCGGCGATGATGCCATCGATTGCCGCTACTGTCATACGACCGTCGAGAAGCTGGCTTTTGCCGGCATACCTCCTACGAAAACATGCATGAATTGTCACTCGCAGATTTGGGCGGACAGCCCCTACCTCGAGCCTGTGCGCGAAAGCTGGCGAACGGGGAAGGCGATCAAGTGGACGCGCGTGCACGACCTGCCCGACTTCGCTTATTTCGATCACAGCATTCATGTGAACAAGGGCGTCGGGTGCTCGACCTGTCACGGGCGCGTTGACCTGATGCCGCTGACTTATCAAGTAGCTTCTCTGAATATGGAGTGGTGCATCGAGTGTCATCGCAATCCGGAACAATTCATCAGGCCGAAGAAAGAAGTTTTCACGATGGACTGGCCTCCGGAGCAGTGGGACCACAGCCCTGACAAACAGTGGCATCAAGATGTCGAAGGCCCAAAGCTATCAAGGGAGTACAACCTTCAGAGCACAGCGGTGCTAACGAGTTGCAGCACGTGCCATCGTTGAGGACGGACGACGGGCGACGGAGGTAGAGGATCGAAGATCGAAGATAGAGGATCGAAGATAGAGGATAGAGAGTAGCGAGAAGACTATGGGCGATTTAATCAAGTTGAAAGGAATCGAGAGATCATCAGACGACAGCAGGGGTCACGGTACACGCGATCCTCAATCCTCGATCGTCCATCCTCGATCGTCGATCCTCGATCCTCGATCTTCGCCCCTCGATCCTCAATCCTCGATCCTCGATCCTCAATCCTCGATCGTCCATCCTCGATCGTCGATCCTCGATCCTCGATCT
>JBBPIG010000001.1:330401-407115 GCA_038040445.1 Acidobacteriota bacterium
CTCGCTGCGCCGTCAAACGAACGAAGGTATAGCTTCTTCGCTTGCCAGGGCCTCAAGCCTTCTTTGATCTGCTCGGGGAAACGCGACGGGTCAGCCGCCGCGCGATATGCTTCCTGAGTCAACAGGCCAGAGCTTTGATGATGCCCGTGCCCATCGTTAGGTGACCCGCTCCAGGCCGACACGATAACCAGCGGCCTAAAGGTGCGAATGACCCGGACCATATCGGCGAGGACAGCTTCGCGGTCCCACTTTGAAAGCGTCTCAGTGCGTGACTTGCTGAACCCAAAATCGAACGCGCGGGAAAAGAACTGTTGCGCGCCGTCGATCTTTCGCGCAGCAAGCAACTCATCGGTGCGAATCACGCCGAGCGGCTCGTACAGCTCGGGACCGATCACGTTCTGGCCGCCGTCTCCGCGGGTGAGCGACAGGTAGGCCGTGCGCACTTGCCGCCCTCGCGCAAGGTAGGCGAGCAAGCCGCTGTCTTCATCATCCGGATGAGCACCGGTGTGAAGCACGCTGCCGACCACACCAAGCCGTTTGATCGCCTGGCCCAACGCCATGGCGCCGCGGTCTTCGGCCGGCCGCGTATCGGCGCGCGATCGAGAACCAAAGGGAGACCAGCAAGAAACGGCGACTACGAAAAAGACAAGTGCCCACGATTGAAACTTGCGCGTCAGAGTAGGATTCACGTTGGTCTCCAGGATGCTATAGCACCGGCGCTTTGCAGTTATTTACGCCTGCGGGTTGCTAGGATGCTTTCAGAAAGACATTCTCGGCCGCTTGTGGCAGGATGATCGCAACAAAGTAATCTTGGGGATAGAGATAGTCTTCACCGGATTCGTCTACGATCCGAACCAATCCGTGCTTCGCCGCCTTATCATCTGGAAGTACTTCGTAGATCTTGCGAACTTCCAGCGACGCAGGATACTCGTTGTTGTTGACGCACACCGCAAATTGCTGATCCTTCGGTTTTCCCATAATCATTCTTCCAGGAAGTCTTTGATCTTTAGCTCTTTTTTCCCAATTCCATGCGCCTCATACCAATGAAGCTCAGCTTCGCATATGGTCCCATCTTTGAGCCGAATTGTCCCTCTGCCCTTTAGTTTCCTCCAATGACCGGCCCCGTACATTCTTCTCAAACGCACAATATCGTGGATTGAATTCCCGACAGCAATAGTCTCGATGTCGCCGATCCTTCCGATCAGGTCGAATACCATAGGCTAGGATATTGCCAACAGCGTGACGCAACTCTGAGTTGTGTCCTAATCTTGTGTTGGTCGATTAGGACACTACCGGGCGACCGCGTATTTGAACTGCGGTGGCGTCTTTGCGTTGCCACCGCTTTCTGTCGTTTCGTGGGCAATCACGAAAAGCGGCGGCAACGCACAAAAAGCCGCCGCAGTCCAAATATTCCGTCGCCTGTGAATATCAACACAAGATTAGGACGCTACCCAACTCTGGCGCCTAAGACTGCAATTATGCTTCAGGACTATTACAAGAGCCCAGCGCACTCTTCATGCTTCTTGCCGCGTCGATGATTCGCATTGCTGCCTCGCGCTTTGACATCAGCGGCAGCTCGACCACACCTTCCTTTGATACTAGCGCGATTCGATTGGTGTCAACGTCGAATCCTGAATCCGAAGCCGATACGTCATTGGCGACGATCAAGTCCGCGCCCTTCTCCTCGAGCTTCTTCTTCGCGTTCGCAAGCACATTCTCAGTCTCAGCAGCGAAACCTATGACAACGCGTGAGCCATTCCCGCCAGCCGCAGCCGTCAGGATGTCGTCGGTCTCCTCGAGTTCGAGCACAAGCGCGCTTCCGTTCTTCTTGATCTTTTGTTGATGAACGCTCGCAGGACGATAGTCGGCGACGGCCGCCGCCATCACAACCATTGTTGCGCCTTCGAGATTGGCTTTCACCGCCTCGTACATCTCCGCGGCAGAACGAACAGAGATCGTGCGCGCGCCTTTTGGCGCCGCGATCGAGACCGGCCCGGTTATCAATGTGACGTCTGCCCCTCGCGCGAGTGCGGCTTCAGCCACGGCATAGCCCATCTTCCCCGACGAGCGGTTGCTCAAAAAGCGAACCGGATCGATCGCCTCCTGTGTCGGTCCGGCGGTGATCAGCACGCGCTCGCCGCGAAGGTCCTGTGGAAGCCCGGCCGCATCATCGCTCGAGTTCGGCGCCGCAGCAAGACCGATGATCTCGCACGCCCGGCGGACGATCTCATCAGGCTCGGCCAAACGCCCGGCACCCACAGTGCGGCACGCGAGGTAACCTTCTTCCGGGTCTACAAACTGAACACCGCGCTCGCGCAATCGGCGAACGTTCTCGCGAGTTGCGGGGTGGCCCCACATCTCTACGTTCATCGCAGGCGCGACAAGCATAGGCGCGGTGGTGGATATGTACAGCGTGGAAAGGAAATCGTCGGCGATCCCGTTGGCGAACTTCGCAAGCGCATTAGCCGTCGCTGGAGCGACCAGCAGAAGATCGATTGATTGAGCTAACTGGATGTGTTTGATCTCGGGGTCATCGGTGGGCGCGAACATCTCGGTTATCACCGGCAGTCCGGAGATGGACTGAAATGTGAGCAGGCCAACGAACTCGGTGGCGTGCCGGGTCATCACGACTCTGACGGCAGCCCCGCGTTTCTGGAGCCCGCGCAGGACCTCGACAGCCTTATATGCCGCTATGCATCCGGTAACGCCGAGAGCAACTATCATAATGCTTCACCTAACAGTTTCAGGTTCGTAGTCCCGCCTTCAAGCGGAAGTTTGTAGCCGATGGTCGTCGACCATCCAAACTTCCGCCTGAAGGCGGGACTACCAAACTCAGATGATCATTCCGCTTTGAGCGGCTTGACCATCGGCTGATAGCGCACCAGCCCTTTCCGCACCTCTTCAAGTGCTACCCGCGTCGTCTTCCTGGCAGCCGGGTATATACGCGGCTTAGCCCCTCGTTGAAGCTGCTTGCTGCGTTGGGCCGCAAGCAACACAAGCCGGTACTTGCTGTCTATCTCTGTTGTCCAACCCGCTTCGTCGTCTACTTCAGGCATGAAACGGCTCACCTCCGAAGGTAGTTATTATGGACTCGATTCGATTTCTCTGGCGTTGCGGACGGCAACGCTCTGCGATTATTATAGCCTCAAGCCGGGCCAGCGCGCGATCCAGATCGTCGTTCAAAACGACGTAGTCGAATCGCTCATACAACTGCACCTCGATTCCCGCGTGGCGCAATCGACGCTCGACGTCGGCCGGCTCATTGAGGTTTCGCGCTCGCAAACGAGCTTCGAGGATTTCGCGCGACGGAGGCAAAACAAAGATCAAAATCGCGTCCGCAACGCGCCGGCGCACTTGCTCGGCGCCCTGCACGTCTATATCCAGCATCACGTCGAGGCCCTGCGAGAGCATCTCTTCAACCGGCTGCTCGTGAGTGCCGTAAAGGTTGCCATGCACTTCGGCGGATTCGAGAAACTCGTCGCGCTCGCCCATCGCGCGGAATTCCTCCTCGCTGACAAAGTAGTAGTCAACCCCATGCTGCTCATCGCCGCGAAGCTCGCGCGTGGTGTAGGAGATTGAGAATCGCACATCCTGAACGCGCTTCAACACTCGTTCGGCAAGCGAGGACTTGCCGGCTCCCGACGGCGCCGACACGACTATCAGGTTGCCACGTTCGGCGGGACTGGCCGCGACCGGGTCGGCTCCAGAGTCCGCGCGATGGTCCGCTCGTTTGGGGGTATCACTCGACATTCTGACCTTGTTCCCTGAGCTTCTCTACCTCGGTTTTGATTACTATAGCCGCGTCGCTTATGGCAAGGTCGTTGGACTTCGACAGTATCGTGTTTGCTTCGCGATTCATCTCTTGCAAGATGAAATCCAGCCGCTTGCCCGCTTCGTCAGTGCTTTGAAGCAAGTCCCGCATCTGAGCGACGTGACTCTTGAAGCGCGCGATCTCTTCGCTTATGTCGGACCGGTCGGCTAACATCACCGCTTCTTGAGCGATCCGCGTTTCATCTACCTGTCCGCCGGCCACAACTTCCTCGAGCCGCTTCATCAGCTTTTCACGATAGACTGCCGGCAAGCGCGCGGCTTCGTTTTCGATGGCCGGCATTTGCCGCTCGATGTTGTCGAGCCTGGAAGTGAGATCAGCGGCGAGCCCCTGCCCTTCAACCACTCGCATCTCGGTCAACGATGCTAGCGCCTGCGACACCGCGGCCACCGCGCCTGCGACAAGCTTTTCATCGAGTGAGCCCGAATCCTGCGAAACTTGCAACGCGCCCGGAAGTTTCGCGATCAGCTCGAGCGAAGGGTCGCCGTCGAGTCCGAATTCACGCTTCAACTCGGACAATGCCGTGAGGTAGCCTGATACCAGCGGGCGATTGATCTCGAACGTGGCCGCCTTCAACTGCTCGACAAACACAGTCACGTCCACGCGGCCGCGTTTGACCACCGCCTGAACCTGCTTCTTCAAGCTCACCTCGAGGCTGGAGAATTCCTGCGGCAGTCGCGTATGAACGTCGAGTGCGCGATTGTTTACCGAGCGAATGTCCACGCGTACGCGGAAATTGTCACCCTCGGCGCTTCCCTGTCCGAACCCGGTCATGCTTTTGATCATAAGTATTCGTTAGTAGTCAGTAGTCCGTGGTCCGTAGTGTGTAGTTACGGACTACGGACCGCTTCCCTTTCTTCGCCAATCAGATCGTCGGAAAACTGAAGCTCATACAGGTCGCGATAGATCCCTCCGCGGGACATCAACTGATCGTGCGTCCCTGCATCCACCACTCGGCCGCGATCGAGCACGACGATCTTGTCTGCCCGGTGAATCGTCGTCAGCCGGTGCGCTATCACGATAGTCGTTCGGCCTTGCATCAGGTTCGCAAGCGCGCGCTGAACCCAGCGCTCGGATTGTGTGTCGAGCGCAGAAGTCGCCTCGTCGAGCACCAGGATCGGCGCGTCCTTCAAAATGGCGCGGGCTATCGCAAGCCGCTGACGTTCGCCGCCCGAGAGCTTCACGCCTCGCTCCCCGATCAGCGTGTCGTAGCCGCCGCGCTCGATTATAAAGTCGTGCGCGTAGGCAGCGCGAGCAGCGGCTTCGATCTTCGCTCGATCAGAGTCCCCGCCGCCATATGCGATGTTGCTGACAATCGAGTCGTTGAACAGAATGACTTCCTGGGTAACAAGAGCGATCTGCGCGCGCAGGCTCGCAAGTCTCGCGTCCCGGATGTCCGCGCCATCGATCAATATCCCGCCCCTCGTAGGATCATAGAACCTCATCAGCAGACTAGTCAGAGTAGACTTGCCGGCGCCCGACAGACCGACCAGCGCAACGACTTCACCCCTGTTCACTTCGAGGTTCACATTCCTCAAGATCCAGTCGTTCGAATCTTGATACCTGAACGAAACGCCGCGAAACTCGACCCGTTCTCGCAGCGGCGGCAAATCTATCGAATCAGGCCGGTCGCGCTTTTCGGTGTGGGTGTTCAGCAGCGTGTATATTCGCGATATCGCCGCAAATGATTGCTGGAAGTGGTTCTGAATTCGCGACAGCCGCCGCAACGGGTCGTACATGCCGAGCATTGCGACGATATACGACGCAAAGGTTCCGATCGTCATCCTCCCCGCTTCGATCTCCCGGTTGGCATAAAGAACGAACCCGGCGGCCAATACCACGCCGACCAGCTCCAGAATCGGCGACGACAAAAAGACAACTCTGGCCGCGCGAACCTGATGACTTGCCAGCCGGTGGAGCGCATCGCGGAAGCGGCGCTGCTCGAAGCCCTCCATTCCGAATGCCTTCACAATACGGTGCCCCGCTATGGTCTCCTGCGAGACGTCGAGGACGTCTTCAATTCCTTCCTGAGTCCAGTGTGCAATCCTTCTGAGCTTTTTGCCAAACCTGGATGTCAGCACATACACGAGCGGTCCCACAATCAATACCACCAGAGTAAGCTTCCATTCGAGAATGAAGACCAGGGCGAGCAGCGACAGAAAAGTCAGCCCCTCACGCAGCATATCGGCCAGCAGCGTCGAAACAGACACCTGCACCTTCTCGGCGTCGCTTAGGATATGAGTCGTCAGTTGGTTGGTCGGATGGTCGGTGAAAAACTCGCTGGACTGCTGAAGGATATGATCGTACAGCCTCTGCCGAAGGTCGACCACCGCGCTAACGCCAATACGCCACATCAAGACGCTCGAGAGATATTCCGACGCAGCGCGAATGACGGTAAACCCCACGAGCAGGATCGCGATGATAGGCAACGCTTCTACGTTCTGTGGCAAGTACCTGCGTGCATCGACAAACGAGGCGGGACCAGTGGTTGGACCGTTCGAGGCGCCGGGCAATTCGTCAATGATGGATTTCAGCAGCGCGGTTCGGCCGGCTTCAAACACCCCGACAAAGATCATCAACAGGAAAGCTATCGCAAACAGTCCGGCGTAAGGTCTGACGTTCTTGAGGAGTATGCGGAAATCTTTCATTACAGCATGTCAGCGGAGGCTTGAGCCGGTTAAACCAATGATTATACGCGGGAGGCAGTCATCGTCAAGATCGACCCTCAGCCAGTGGCACCTGGCCCGCGGTTCAACGACCTTCCAGAACTCGATCGGCTCAATGTAAGATACGCCTGTGGTCAAGTGGAGCAGTTTCACCCCTTCGGACTTTGAATAATGAAATCAAGAAAGAAGCCAACGAGAAAGCAACTTACGGAAGAAGAAATCGACGAGATAGTAGAATCGCAAGCCGATGATGATTCAGCTTGGGAGAAACCAATCCGGGTTCGCAGAGCAAAACCGGGATCTGTCTTTCTCCCGCCAGAGCTAGCTGCTCGGGTTGCCTTCCTCGCGAAGCTGCACAGAGAGAAGAACGTCGGAGACTGGCTGACAAGGGTAATCAAAGAACGCGTGGAGCTGGAAGAAGTTGCGTTCACGGAAGCGAAGCGCGAAATGTCTATCAGAAACGGTGTTTAAATTCGTGCGCCGCTGGCTGATTAAAGCGTCCAGTGACTATGCAAGCTTTCGCGCCATCCGCGTCCTCTCTAGCGACCCGGCAGCGCGTCGCCCGTCGTGATCGAGACCGACAGCCTGTTAGTCTTTTTACGAAGCTCCGCGGGACAGCTCAAGGAACACCAGGCGGTGTCTTAATTTGATTGTCCGACAAACTTCCGTTTGTCGACATAAGCCGGTTGCTACGACAAACTGAAGTTTGCCGGACAATCAAATTGAGACACTAACGAGCATCAGCATTCCTCACCGGGAATGGCCAACCCAGGTTGATCGACCACGCCTTGCGCCGTTTTTTGTTTGCTGCTAGAAATTCTCTAGCTTGTTCGGCTGCTCCTTCAAAGTTCCTATCAACGATTGGATTAAACGATGCGTCTGCCGCAAGGCTTTGCCGACGACGTTAAGAACCAGGGCGACATAGTCCGAGTGGTATCCGACTATGTCAGCCTCAAGAAACGCGGCGCGAACTATCTCGCCTGTTGCCCCTTTCACTCTGAAAAGACTCCTTCGTTTACTGTTCATAGCGGCAAGGGTCTGTTCAAATGCTTTGGCTGTGGCGTCGGCGGCAGCATATTTGATTTTGTGATGCGAATCGAAGGCTGTGGCTTTCCGGAAGCGGTGCGGATAGTAGCCCAGAAGAGCGGCATCCCTATTCCGGTCGTCGAGGAAACCGAAGATCACAAAAAGATTGCCCGCGACCGCGAGAGCATTCTCCGCCTGAACGAGTGGGCCGCGGAGTTCTTTGAGCTTCAACTGAACAGCATCGAGGAAGGCGCGAGCGCTCGCGAGTACGTCCACTCGCGAGGGATCGAGGAAGAAACGTCGAAGTTGTTTCGTCTTGGTTACGCTCCAGATAGTTGGGACGCACTGACGAACCATCTCAAAGAACGCGGCGCCACGACCGACGAGATTCACAACAGCGGTTTAGCTGTGTTGAAAGACGCCGGCGGCTTCTATGATCGGTTCCGCGCGCGACTGATATTTCCAATCACCGACCCTCAGGGCCGTGTGATCGCATTCGGAGGCAGAGTGATGGGAGAGGGTGAGCCAAAGTATCTGAACTCGCCCGAGACAAGCGTGTACACAAAGGGCCGCAACCTGTTCGGGCTCGCGCATTCGAAGAACGAGATTCGTAACCTTGGCTTTGCAATTCTGGTTGAAGGCTACCTTGACCACATCATTCCGTTTCAAGACGGCGTCCACAATATCGTTGCGAGCCTTGGCACTGCCCTGACCGATAACCAGGTCAGACTTCTCCGGCGATACATGGACCAGCCTCAGATCGTCGTAAACTTTGACCCTGACTCCGCCGGCCAAGCTGCAACATTGAGATCGATAGACGTGCTGCTGGCCGAAGGCTTCAAGGTAAACATACTGCGAATGCCGACTAAACAGGATCCCGATGAATTCGTCAGAGCGCACGGAGTCAATCGCTTCCGCGAGCTGCTCAAGACCACCCAGCCGTACATAGATTACATCGTTGATACGTCGATCGCCGGGCACGACACCTCGAGGCCGACGGGAAAGGTCGCGGCGATAAACGCGATTCTTCCGCACCTGGCGCGAATGCGCGACAAGGTTGCGCGCGCCGATTACGCCGGCCAGATCGCCGACCGGCTAAAGATTGACTCGCGTGTCGTTCGTGAAGAATTAAAGCGCACGGCTACAAACAGGCAGCACTCGATGGACAACAAGCGAGTGCGAGCTGCCGAAGAGATCACCGTTGGCGAGCGCCAATTGCTCGAGTTGATGCTCTCAAACGAGGAAGTGCGCCGCGCGATGATCTCGGCTCTGATCGAAGATGACTACGCGGAACTGGCTACTGGAGCGATTTTCGCGGCAGTCATTGATATGGACAAGCACGCGGTCGAGTTTCATTTCGACAATCTCACCGAGCGCGTAGAAGCGGAGTCAGAACGCGAGTTGCTGCCGGCATTGTTGATGAGCGACCTGGCCTGGGCCGGCGGCGATGACTTCGACACGCTGTTCAAGAAGGCTACCGAGGCGCTCTCTTCTCTGCGCCGAAGACGTTTCGAGCGAATGCTTGATGCGATTCAGATAGAGATAGGCCAGGCCGAACGAGAGCAAGACAGCGCACGAGTGCTGCTCCTGTATCAGCAGAAAACAGAACTCCAGAAGCGAAGACTTGCGCTGTCGGTTGCGTAAGTCACTTGAAGAAACAATGAGATCATCCAACCACAAAGCACGAAGGCACAAAGCCGAATTGAGCTTCTCTTCCCATCTCTCTTCGTGTCTTCGTGCCTTCGTGTTTGATCGGAGATGTTAAGAAAGTCTTACAATGCCCCCGTCGCCCTGACATCTGTGTTGTTGCACGAATAGTATCTTGACAGATTTTCGCAATGAGGGTACGAATTCACAGTGGCTTGAAAGCGTCTCTGTGAATTGTCACCCCACAGGAGAGCAAGGGTTGTCCGATATCAACGAAAAGTATTCCGACGAAGTAGAGAAACTTCTCGAAGTAGGAAAGGAGAAGGAGTATCTCACCTACGACGACATAAATCGGCTGCTGCCTCCCGACATGAATTCCGCCGACGAGATCGAGGCTATTCTCGATGTGATCGGCGCCGAAGGAATCTCGATATCTGATTCAGACGAGAAGTTCATCGAAGCCGCCGCCGCCGCGATCGGAAGTAACGGCGACGGAAAACTGGAAGACGCGCTCGACGAGGAACTGGATCTCGACCTGACTCCGGGTACGTTGGACAAGACGAATGATCCGGTGCGGCTATACCTTCGCGAGATGGCGGTCGTTCCGCTGCTGACCCGCGACGGCGAAGTTTCAATCGCGCGGCGTATAGAGCGAGGCCGCCAGCGTGTGCTCAAGGCTATATCGCGCTCGCCCATCTGCATCGAGGAAATGATCCAGATCGGCGAGCGGCTCAAGCGCGGCGAGCTGCACATCCGCGAAGTGGTCACATTCAGCGAGCAGGAAGCAATCACCGAAGAGCGCATCGAGGAATACCACGTCGCGACGCTTGAATCGATGGGTGAATTGAAGAAGAGCTACACCCGAATGCTCAAGCTGCACGACCGGGTGCTGGAAGAGCCAAAGAAATCCCCCAGAGTGCCCAGGCTGAGACGCAAGCTGGCGGTCGCCCGCGTCGAGCTGAGTCGTCTGGCTCGCGCGCTGGATCTGGTGCTTCAACAGCAGGATCATTTCACCGGGCTTATCCGCGAAGGAGTCAACAGGTCGCGCGATGCGCGAGCCGGCATCGACAAGGCTCGCCGCGCGATTGACAAGAAGAAGTGGAACGAGGACGAACGCGAGCTGAAACGCAACCTTCGCGACGCCGAGCGGCAGCTAGCCGAGATGGAAGCGCGATGGCATGCTTCGGCGCTCGAACTCGATCGCTCGCTTGCTGCCATCGGCACCGGCGAGTACGAAGCAAGCGTCGCCAAGCAGGAGCTCATCGAAGCGAACCTCAGACTGGTCGTCTCGATCGCAAAGAAGTACACCAATCGCGGCCTGCAGTTCCTGGACTTGATCCAGGAAGGCAACATCGGTCTGATGAAGGCTGTTGACAAGTTTGAGTGGCGGCGCGGCTACAAATTCTCGACTTACGCAACCTGGTGGATCCGTCAGGCGATCACCCGGGCGATAGCCGATCAAGCGCGCACGATTCGAATTCCTGTACACATGATTGAGACGATCAACAAGCTCATTCGCACCTCCCGCGCGCTGGTTCAAGAACTCGGCCGCGAGCCCAGCTCCGAAGAGATAGCCAAGAAGATGGACATCCCCGTCTCAAAGGTGCGCAAGGTTTTGAAGATTGCCCAGGAGCCGATCTCGCTCGAGACGCCCATCGGTGAGGAGGAAGACTCTCATCTGGGCGATTTTATCGAGGATAAGACGATCCTGAATCCAGCCGACGCGGTAATAACCTCCAACCTGCGTGAGATCACCGAAGAAGTCTTGAAGTCACTCACACCCCGCGAAGAGAAAGTCATCAAGATGCGCTTTGGCCTCGGTCCCAACGGAAGTGAACACACGCTCGAAGAAGTCGGCCAGCATTTCGCAGTAACCCGCGAGCGCATTCGTCAGATTGAAGCAAAGGCATTAAGGAAGCTACGCCATCCGTCTCGGTCAAGAAAGCTGAAGGCTTTTCTCGAATCCGCCGCGCGGCCTTAGCCGTTAGTATCCGCACAAACAACCGGTCCGAACGCTACCCCGCTCAAGCTCGCGGTCGGGAAGGTGGGCTTGCCCCCGCTGTCAACAAGGAGCGCACCGCCTCATTCAACAGCGGGGGCAAGCCCACCTTCCCGACCACGAGCCTGAGCGAAATGAAGCCCACAACCCATCAGGCGGTAAGCCCAGCACCCGGACCACGAGCCTGAGCGAAACGAACCTATCGAATCTGGAAAACCCACGAGGTTGGACATATCTCTGCACTAGGCGGCACGCGCCTACGCGAATCTTGTCGCCAGCCGCTCGAGAAGAAGAGAAGAATGTCTCTGCCGGTCCAATTAGATTCAAAGCTCACCCATTCGCACATACCCGCGCTTGATGGCTTGCGCGCGGTAGCTGTCTTTCTCGTCATCATTGGACACTTCGGATTTGAGATGGTGCCCGGTGGTCACGGCGTGATGATCTTTTTTGTGCTCAGCGGCTTTCTTATTACCTGGCTCCTTCTGAAGGAGAATGACCGAAACGGAACGATTTCGCTCGGCGCATTCTACAAGCGCCGGACACTTCGGATCTTCCCCGCTTTTTACGTGTACTGGTTGATCATGGTCGCGCTGCTGCTGGAGACCGGCCGAACTGTGCTGTGGCCTCACGCGTGGAGCGCGCTCTTCTACACCAGCAACTACTACAACGCAATCAACGGCGATCCTAACAATGGGTTCAGCCATACATGGTCGCTGGCCATCGAAGAGCAGTTTTATCTTCTATGGCCGTTCGTTTTTCTATTGCTGCGCCGCAACCTCAGAAAGTTGACCGCGTTTCTCATCGGCTTGATCGGGGCCGTTTGGATTTATCGCGCCGTTCTATGCTACGGATTTCATGTCGATCAAGCGTACATCTACGCTGCATTCGATACGCGTCTTGATGAATTGATGGTCGGGTGCCTGTTGGCAGTCTTGCTCAAGAGACAGTCGCTTTCATCTCTGTGGCGCGCGGTCTCAGCCAATGCGCTATTGCCGTTCATGACCATTGCGCTTCTTGCGACTTCCATCTACGGGGGTGAGCTTTATATAGATAGGTATCGCGACGTCGTCGGTTTCGCGATAGAGCCCTTGCTCGTCGCGATCCTCGTAGTGCAACTGATCGCTTTCAGCTCGACGCGCTTGTGGGGTTGGACTGAGTGGGGAGTCGTTAGATTCCTCGGACGAATTTCGTATTCGCTTTATCTCTATCAGCAACTTACTCTGCATGCGGCTCGGAAGGCGCTCGCCGCTTATCCGGTTGTCCTACAATTGGCAGGCGCCATCCTGGTCACAATCATCCTTGCCACGATCTCGCACTACTTGATCGAGCGGCCCTTCCTGAAGCTCAAATCCACACCACGGCAACTGCCCCAAAAGCTCGCCTGCCCAGCAGTGGCTCGCTAGGCCGGCGCAACACCGCACTAGTCTATCGGACGGACGGGGCCATCGGTGCGGCCAAGCGTCTTTGATTGGCCTGGCTCATTGTCAGAATCTGCTGGAGGAGAGTTGGGTTCAGACTGCGCCGCCGGAGCGGGTTGCGATGCTGTCCGTTCGGTCTGACTCGAGGCCTGGCCGCCGGTGCCGCTTTGCTTGTACCTCGAAAGGATATCTTCAACTCGCGCTCGGGCTCGTTCCGCTTCGAGTTCGCGCTCCGCTTCGGCTACTCGAGCATCGGTCGAGAACCCACCTGAACTTTTTATGCGCCCCCGCATTTCTTCGATAGTCGCGGCCGGATCCGTGCTGTCAAATGGCCTTTGTATGGAAGACAGGTTCTCGCGCATCGAGGTCATGTAAGTCTCGGTCGCGAGGTCCTCGCCTAGAAGCCGCCGCTCCTCGCGCAGGGCGCGTGCGCGTTCAGCAGCCGCGTTAGCTTCGCCGAGATGCTGCTTGATCAAATCGCGTTCGGCGGCGAGCGTGACAAGCTGGCTTCCGGCAGTCGATGCCGAAGCATCATCGCCTCGTTCTCGTGCTATTCGCTCGCGCTCGGCTACCCCCAAGATCTTCAGCCCGACCTCGGCCAATTCCTTCTCCAGCACCTTAGCCGAAGCGCGGGTCTGAACCTCAAGTTCGTTCAGGCGCGCGAGTTCCGCGCGCGTCACGCCACGCGCCTCTCGGTCGGGACCACTGACTCGCTGGATCAAGTCGTCGAGATAAGAATTGATGAGTCGCTTCGTGCGGTGCCACATGGTTCGGTCTTTGGAGTGGATCTACTGTCGCCGCTCTTCCGTGATCCGAAGGGCGGCGACAAGTCGCCGCCCGCACATGGTTGCTATTGGCCGGGAGGCTTCCTGTCGGACGGTTGAGCAGGTTTCGCGTCATCTTGCTGTATCGACCGAGGCGGCGACCCCGCCTGAACGACGGGCAAGGTAATCGGCTTCACGAACTTCACGCGGAAGATCGCTCCGGGCGCCACGAAGACTTCCCCGCCCTTGGTCAGCAACAGACCACCGAGCAGGCCACCTCCGAGCGAGGCTGCGCCGGCGCCCAGTCCGCCGCCCGAGAGTATCACCACGCCTGCGCCTGCGCCGCCGATCACCCCGCCGCGCTCAACATTGCGCGCCGTATTCTCGCCTTTGTGTCCGCCTTTGACTTTGCCTTCGCTGTCGGCGTTTAGCTTCTCGTTCTTGTCCCAGTCGTCAAGCGATGTGACGACGACCGACACCGGTTCTTCGCCCCAGGACAAGACGATTCTTTCGAAAGCTATGGCGATGCTCCCCTGCTTCTGGGGGCGCCGGGCCGGGGTGACTTGCGTAACCCGCCCTATGAACTCAGTGCCGCGCGGCAGCACAAGCTGGTCATTGACGTATAGCGGTTCGTCTATTACAGCTCTCACCGGATCGCCTGGCTCGCTCAGCTTCGAGCTGAGTCGAGTTTGAAGAACGATCTTGGCCTTGGTTTCGGGTTCGATTGTCGCCTCGCGCGCTGCCTGCGAGCGCGCGGGCACGGCGCCGAGCGCTATCAAAGCGCAAAGGGTGATAGAACAGAAATACCTTCTCATAGAATTACCTCCTGGCTGGCCCTCGGTAGCGATCACCTTCGATGTTAGTTCACCGGTCGGAGCGTGGTCAAGAAATACTGGTGCATCGTCTTTTCCGTGAGTGCGAGCTATTCGCCGATTGCTTTCCTTATGACGTCCGCAAGCCGGTTCGCTTGTTCCGTGATCTCAAGCTCGTTCTCGCCTTCGATCATTACGCGCGCCAGATTTTCCGTGCCGGAATATCGCACCAGCAGTCGCCCTCGATCTTGCAGATCGCGCTCTAACCGCTCAATCTCGCCTTTGACTTCGGGAAGCGTTTCAAGCGACGGCTTGTCGACAACGCGGACGTTCACGAGCACCTGCGGGTAACGAGTCATCTGAGCTGCAAGCCGGCCAAGCGGAAAACCCGCATCGCGCACGGCACGAAGCACCTCGATGGCGGTGATCATCCCGTCCCCGGCAAGCGAGATATCCGGGAAGATGATGTGCCCCGACTGCTCGCCGCCGAGCTTTGCATTGCGTGCCAGTAGTTCCTCGAGAACGTACCGGTCGCCCACTTGCGCCCGCACTAACTCTACTCCCCTTTTACGCAGCGCTATCTCGAGGCCGATGTTGCTCATGACCGTGGAAACCACTCGGTTGCCTGCCAGTAGCCCGCGTTTCTTTAAATCATCCGCCAGAATCAACAGTGTTGCGTCGCCGTCCACCAGTCTTCCGCCTTCGTCGACGAACAGCGCGCGATCGGCATCGCCGTCGAAAGCAATCCCAAGATCGAGCCGTCGATCGACGACCAATCGTTGCAAGCCTTCAAGGTAAAGCGATCCGCATCCTTCGTTGATGTTCCGGCCGTCGGGCTCGGCAGAAATGACCTCGACTTGCGCGCCGAGACGATCAAATAACGCCGGCGCAATAGCGGATGCTGCTCCGTTAGCGCAGTCCAAGCCCAGCCTTAGCCCTTCGAATCTCAAACCCCGGCCCACTTCCGCGGCAAGGTAGTGGATATAACGCTCCTGATACTCCCTTTCCGCTGTCGCTTGATCGTGAAGCCAGTCGAGCTGCCCCTTGTGATGGTTCTGCTCGGCGGCCACGTCGGCCGGGCCGGCGATATCCGCTTCTATCCGGCGCTCCATATCGTCGGCGAGTTTCCTGCCTGACGTAGAGAACACCTTGATGCCGTTGTCTCGATACGGATTGTGGGATGCCGATATCACGATGCCCGCGTCGAACGGGGTCGTGCGGGCGATGTAAGCAACACCCGGCGTGGTGATAACTCCTGCTGACCTCACGGTCGCTCCGGCGGCCGTAGCGCCGGCTGCGAGCGTCATCTCGATCTGCGGCCCCGACTCCCTCGTGTCGCGGCCAATCAATATGCTGGGCGCACGGTCAAGCTCTCGGGCAAGGTTCAAAACAAGTGATCTTCCAATCAATGCCACCGTTTTGTCATCGAGCGGAAATCTGCCTGCGATCCCTCGAATCCCATCGGTCCCGAACAGTCTTTGTCTCGCGGCTCCCAGCATCAACAAATGCTCCTTTGCAAATGTACCGCAGGTTGATTGCTTTTTATTGAGACAGCTTACCTGACTCGAACTGTCTGAGGCGTGACCGACCGCACCACGACCCGGTTCTCGAACCCCGGCGAAAGCGTGACCTTAGGGATGACCATCCCCGGCGCGCCTCGATACTCTACACTAACGCTGACATCGGACGCGGTCATGTCATCGACTGCCGAGCGCGCGCCGTAGACCGTCACCTTGACAAGCCTTGGTATCGCGCGCGCGCGACCAGGGGAGCCGAGTAGAGCAACGGGAACGTCGTCGATGACGCGCTCCTTTTGAACCTCGCCGATGTTGACCGTGAGCATGACCTTGCGGCCGCTGTCCTCGCTTATACTCAGATTAGGCGACCCGATGTCGATGGCCACCGGCGCGCTGAACGTGGCGGTCTTGTCTGTGAGCCTGACAGTCTCGGTCGAGACTTCGGTGATCTCACGCATTTGGCTTTCCGCGCCGGCGATTTTGACAGTGTAGGGAATAATCTGCCAGTCGATCACTTGATAGCCGATCGGCGGCTCGCCTTCGAATCTGGGAACTACGGGCACTTCCCTTTCAACCACACGCTCGACGGTTACGGTGATTGCCGGCGGCTCAATCTCCTTCATCCTGACGTTCGCGGGCAAACGGTTGATCTCGACCTTGAGCGGTATCACTCTGACACCGGGCTCAACTCCGGACATATCGGCAGTCACCGCCAACTGTCCAGCTCGAAGCGTATCAACCACATCGCGCGACCCTTCAATATAGACCCGTGCCACAAGCGGCGGATACTTCGAGGGCGTCAGGTTGGGAGAGAGATTGGAAAACTCGATCGGCACGCCGTTTAATGCGACCTGACTGACCGGCCGCGACGCCACCGAAAGCCACAACACACCGGTGATCAACAGCGCCAGTACCTTTAGGCTGGTGTTCTCGAGCACGTAGTCCCTGCCGTACTCTTTCAGCGCTTTCAAATAGTCATTCATCCAGTGCATCGCCATGCTCTTACTTGATATAGGTCTCGCTGACTTGCTCTCGTGAGGTATCGGCCGGCAATTCAGCCTTGCGGCGCGCGCGGCGGGCAGGACGAACGGCTTCAACAAGCCGCCGCTGGGGTTCCAGCGCGTTGCGAATCAAATCGCGAAGTGAAGTGCTGTTGAGGTAGCGAGTGATCTCGCCGTTCTGAACGAATGAGATGACGCCGGTCTCCTCGCTCACCACTATGGCGGCCGCGTCGGTGTCTTCAGTGACGCCTATGGCTGCTCGATGGCGCGTGCCCAGCTCCTTAGACAACCTGGGATTGAGCGTGAGCGGAAGAAAGCAGCTAGCAGCTTCGACTCGGTAGTTGCGAATGATGACTGCGCCGTCGTGCAGCGGAGTGTGCTCATCGAAGATCGTCACCAGCAGGTCGTACGAAAGCACAGCCGCAAGCGCCACGCCGGTGTCAATATAGTTCTGCAGCCCAACGTTTCGCTCGAGCACGATCAGGGCGCCTACTTTTCTAGACGAGAGCGTCATCGCGGCAAGCACTATGTCATCGTAGGCTTCGTGGCTCGCCTTTGAGTGCCCGAACCGGAACGGGCCCAGGTTCGATCCTACTCGCATCAACGCCGAACGTATCTCAGGTGCGAAGATCACCAATATCGCAAATCCGAAGTACAGCAACGTATTCCGCATGACGAATTGGAGCGTTTCGAGCCCCAGTAGTACAGAAAGCTGGTAAAGCAGACCTACTCCGAGTAGACCGACAGCCATTTGCACGGCCCGGGTGCCGCGCACAAGTTTGAGCAGTCCGTAGATGATCGCCCAGACAATGACGAAGTCAATCAGATCGGTGATTCGAAGTTGCTCTAGAAATCTGAGTAGCTCTTCGGAACGGCTCATATCAATACCGCTGCTCTTACGCCTGCAGACAAGGAACCGGATTAGCCGGGGATCTTCGAGGGGCTTCCACTCGCATCTCGCACCGGCCTGTTCGGAGTCTCTACGGTGGCACTTATCTGAACCCGAGTGGGCGCTACGCGAAATGGCGGAGGAGCGCATTCACACAACGCCGGTTTGTCCCATCGTCTATTACGACAGCTTGCTGCGGATGATCCGAAGATCGCCATCCGTGAACTCGCGGCAACCCTGCGCCACATCTTGCGTGTGGATTCCACCGGCTTCTCAACCAGCGCCCGACGATAGACTCTGTTCGTATGGTATCCGTCGCGCTCCGCAGAATCAAGCGTCTCATACTTTTGGCATCCAGGTTGCTCGGTGATTGGGTGCCTGTATCCCAGGCATTCACATTTGGGTGATCAACAATGACGGTAAGGCTAGTCAAACGAGAACAGGTCGATCGTGAGAGCGAGAAGCAAGCACAGCCGCCTTCGGCGACTCAATTGTTCCTGACAACACAGGGCTGGGTTGAAGAGTTCAAGTCGCGCAAAGCTACAACCAAACACTCTCTCTTGAGCCTGCTTAGACGCGACTGAATGAGAGGGCGAGTTTATTCGGCGCCCGTATTGGCGACGGCCCCGGGCTCGTCGAACGGCCACTCGCGCCGCCGCCTCGACCTCACCAGATAGATCGCGGAACCAATCATCACCAGCATAAGCGCAAGCCAGATCGGCTGCATCGACTTCGGCCGCATCACCAGTACATAAACAAACCCGAGGAAGGCAAGCACTGACGGGATCGGATACAGCCACATTCGAAATGGGCGCGGCATATCGGGCCGCCTTACGCGGAGTACGATCACGCCGACTATCTGGGCGAGAAACTGAACCATGATCCTTATCACCACCAGCGCGGTGATCACGTCTTTGAGCTTAAGCAGACAAGCCGCCGCCGCAACTCCTCCCATCACAAGAAGCGAGACGTATGGAAACCTGTGCTTCGGATGAACTCGCGCGAACGACTTGAAGTAATTGCCGTCCACTGCCGCAGCGTAGGGTACGCGCGAATACCCAAGCATGAGCGAGAAGACCGATGCGAACGCCGTCCACATGATCAGCAGGCTCGCCAGCACACCGGCCCAGTGGCCGTACAATAGCTCCATCAGCGTGGAAATGATGTGGCTGCGCACGGCTTCGTTCTCGGGCTTGGCTGTTTCGTTCAGCTCCTGCCACGGGATCACGCCCAGGATGCTGATGTTCATCACGATATAGATCGCCGCCACCGCGACTATCGAGTAGATGATCGCGCGAGGAATCACGCGGCCCGGGTCTTTCACCTCGCCGCCAAAGAAGCAGACGTTGTAGTAGCCCCAGTAGTCGTAAACCGCCACCAGCATTGCCGCGCCCAGACCTTGGAAGAAAGCGAGGGACGGAGTGAAAGCGTTCGGCGGATAGTCGAAGGCGCGCGCTTTGTCGAAGTTCGAGACGCCCGCAACGATCACCCACAACACTGTCACCAGCACGCCTACCCACAAGAACCCTGCGAGACGGCCGATGATCGTGATCTTGCGATAAAGCAGAAACACCGCTACTGCGACGGTGCCCATCGCCACCAACGTTCCGGCGGTCATTGCCACGCTCAGGTCAAGCGCGCCGATCACTGGAATCTGGATTTGGGCGGTCTTCGCGAAGAAGGTCTTGTTCAGGCCCGGCCAGATGAATGCGGCGTATTGCGATAAGCCTATGCAGCCTGAAGCGATCGAAAGCGGCGCGCTGAATGTGAGTTGCCAGATGAACAAAAACGAGATCATCCGGCCAAGCTTGGCAGGGTTGTAGATCTCTTTCAGATAGCGATACGATCCGCCCGAGCGTGGCATCGCGGCTCCAAGCTCCGCCCAAACCAAGCCGTCGCACATGACCAGCAGCGCGCCGAATATCCACCCGAGCATCGCTTGAGGTCCACCCATCGCCGCGACGATCAGCGGTATGGTAATGAACGGACCGACGCCGATCATGTCGATCATGTTCAGCCTGGTAGCGCTTGCAAGGCCGACGCCGCGAATCAATTGAGGATCACCGTCCGCGGCTTGAACAGCTTCGGAACTCACTTCAGAGATTTTTTGATTTGGTTCTTGCGGGTTGGTGCTGGTGGCCATTTCGAGTCCGTTCGACTGCGATCGCTCTGCCATCGGCCTGAGGCCCCAGCCGAAAGCGATCTAAACGCCGCGTTCGCTGTACTCGCAAGAGATGGCGTAGAGAGTGTAAACCAAAACGGGATGAGCGAAAAATCGATTTACTGTCTGTTCTACTGGCTTACCCTCCGTTGCCCTGAGCCTGGTTGCCCTGACCCTGGTTGCCCTGACCCTACTTGAAAGTTCCTCGGGATGTAGATGAAGACCCAGTCTTCGTACTTGTCGAGTCCGAAGTATGAGGTCGTCGCCTTGCCTTTCTTTTTCGACGCGACACCTACAATTGGAACGCTGTTGTGGCCCGGACCGCCAGATTCAAAAAAGCGAGCGAACGGATCGTTGGTCGCCTCGTCGTCATCGTCATCATCGTCGTCGTCAGGTTTCTGGTCAGGCGGCTTGACTTGAGGGTTACCGGGGTTTGCTGGATTGGGAGGAGTCGGCTGCCCTGGCGCGGCGGCGCCCGGCGATTGAATTGGCGTCGATGGTTCTGATTTCTCGAAGGCGCTTCGCTGGAGCGGCGGACCGGCAATAAGAAAGTAATCCTGACTGATCTTGACTGTTCCCGTTGCTGCTAACCAGGCCTGCAGGAATCTCATGACCCTCGGGTCGCGCGCGCGTATGGGCTCCCAATCGGAGCTAAACATCGGGTCTATCATCGCCGATGGTCTCACGAATTTTATTTCTTTGACCCCCAGCGTAACCCCTTCGCGCAGTTTAGCCAGCTCTGTGAGCGGGCCGTATGGAGTTGTCAGAAGAAGCTGAACCTGAAGCGGCTGAAGCGTGCCGCGGCCGTAGTAGCGAGCGACTCCTTCCGCCATCTGCGTGCCCCGGTAGATCATCTCGGCTTCTTTGTCGCGCTGGACCTGCATCTGAACATTAGGAACTACAGACGAAACAAGCACGATGCTCATCACGCCGAGCGCTAACAGCAACCCGAGCAACGCCCAGCCTTGCTCGTTTGAGCTTGCCCGATCGCGATTATCCACCAAACTTGGAACTTCGAAAAGCATCATCTCACCTTGTCTTGGAGAGGCACGCGCCGCTTGATGCCGTACTGTGTGTGGGTGACATCGACGCTGTCGGCTGATATTGCATCGATCTTCCATACTCCGGTTATCGTGTCGCCAACTTTCGCTCGAGTAACCTCTCGCGTTGTGCTGACTTCAAACACTGCGTAGTTATACTGCGGCTGATTGAGGGTGCCCAATCTTCCCTTGTAAATAAACTGGGGCTCAGGCGACGGCTGAACGACGAATGGTATCGAGTTCGAGTTCTCAGCCGGGTTGCTTTGGGACTTCACTTCCACGTTGATGTTGCGTGCAAGACTGTAGTCCCCGGATACCATTTCCGTCGAAAGCTGCGTATCGCTCACGCGCTTGGTGACCCTTGGCGCGCCGTCGAAGAGTATCTGCGCATCGGCAGGAATCTTGTTGCCGCTAACCAATATCGTGAACGAACGAGGAGTGCCCGCCACTGCTGACTGAGGCTGCATCGACACAAGTTGAATTGGAGGAGGAGGAGGAGGCGGCGGCGGCGGCGTTGGCGGCGGAACATAATAAGCAAAGATATTTCCGCGGCTACCGGGCGCGCTTGGACCTCCCCCGCTGGAAGCCAACCTCAAGTTGAGCGGCGTCAGGTCGGAGAGCAATTGCTGCATCTGCGCTTCCTGCTGCGCGGCGGCACCCAATCGTCGGGGTGGCGGGACCGTGGATGACGACGCCGTCGCCGGAAGCGGCGCGCCAGGCGTGTTGGCTACGGTTTGAGTGCCGCGCTTTGACTTGGGAGTAGAGCCACTGTTTAAGATCTGATAGACGAAGACGGCCGCGAGAATAACCCCCAGCCCGGCCAGGAGGATACGTTTTGTTTTTTCTGATGATGAAGTTCGCTTGGCCATTCGTTCCTTCTCGATAGCGGATACATCCAGAGTCCAGGCTACATCGGCTGAAAGTATGCAGACATCTCGATCGTCAACATGATTCCCGACATTCCTTCTCCGCGCGAGCGTCTGCTTGTCGCGCGCGCATCCTGATTCGAAAGATTGACCGAGTTGATAACCACAAACTGTTTATCGTGCTCGAGCTCGTTGATAAACGTTCGCACGTTGGAGTACGGCCCGAACACAGTAAATCGAAAAGCGACGCTCGGGATCGCGCTGAGCATTTCGTCGGCCTTCTTGCGTTTCGTCTCGCCAGTACTTTTTTCGCCTTCGCCGCCCGAGTCGCCCATGCTCGAGCCCATATCTATTCCACTGGTCAGCGCGACGTTGTTCTTTTTAGCGAGCGCGTTGATCTCTTTTATGAGACTTATTCGCCCCGACGAAAACGGTTTCAGATGGCTGGTCTTGAACGCGTCCAGAGTCTCCAGTGCACTCTTAGCCGTGTCGAGAAATGTCGCTTCCTCGCCGACATGGCCTGTGCTGGCAATGATGTTCTTCTGCTGCTCGCTAAGTTCCGCTTCCAGAATGCGCAAGCGGTCCTGCTCGGGTTTCAGCGAAGAAAAGTAGTACACAAGGACAAGCACGAGAGACACGACGGCAAATAAAGCCGCGATCGCCTCGCCGGGGTTGAGACCGAACGGTATCCCGGTCACCTTGATCGAGCGAACTTCTGAACGCGGCACTCTTTCTCGCACGTGTGTGCTCACTGGGCGTCACCTCTCGAAGGTTTATAAGTCAGATTGAGAGTGAAAGGTGTTTCACCGCTCTCGGTCGCCGTTTCCTGACCGGTTTCACCGACAGTAAACAATCCGCCCGACTTATCGAGGCTCATCATCATCTCGGTCATCTCGCCGGGCGTGGTGCCGACCGCCTTTATCTGGACTCTAGCCATCACTTGTTCCGAGTCGCCCATAAGCTCCTCGACTTTGATGCTCATGATGCGAGTGTTCTTTGGTACATAGCCTTCAATGTCGCCGATCATTCTATTCCACGAGAATCCCTTGCGTTGAATCAACTGCCGCGCGGCCGCGAGCTCCAACGCTTGCTGCTCGGTGACAACGGTCTTGGTTTGCGCTCGATTGCGCCGCTCCTGTTCGAGCTTCGCTTCGGCCTCAGCTTGCTTCTGCCCCTCGATGCGCTGTTTGACTTCTATCTCCTTCGCGATCACGCGATCCTTCTCACCGGCGATCCAAAGGAACAGCCAGAAGCTTGTGAAGTAGACCGCCACCACGGCAATCCACAGAACGCGGTGATTTGTGAAAGGCTGCCTCGAAAGGTTTATGTGTGTTCGCATTCTGTTCAAGAATACCGACAACCTTGCGCGTTTGCCAGCTTTCGAGGCAAGGTCGAACCGGGTTGTCGCGCTCCCGGCGCCGGCGATCCTTTGCTCAAAGGGGCGATTGCAATCGGCTTTACGGGCAACTCCTGTCGAGGGCTAACGCATCTGGTGATGAGAAGTTCCAGTTGTTGAACATCTAACGGCGATCGATGTTTTAGTCCGGTTCACGCGGGAGGAGCAGATGAAGACCTGCCCAGTTTGCGCGCTTGATATGGAAGACACATATTTGTTTTGTCCGGATGACGGCTCGAGTCTTGGGACTCGCTCGAGCGGATCGTCTGAGAATGCGGCGATCGCCTCTGAAGTTCCCGCTGAGGTCCCCGCTGAGATCCATGCAGAGACTGCCGCGGCACTCGTGTTGTACTGCCCAACCTGTGCTTCTGAATACCCGCTCACTTTCTCCGAATGCCCCATGCACGGCGTGCCGCTGACAAAACACCACATACCCAGGCTCTCAAACAAAGAACGCGCCGCTACGGTTGAACTGCCATCAAAACAAACCGAAGCTACGCTCTCAAATCGGCTCACGCGTCTCAATCTGACGCGTCCGCAGATAGAAAAGCCGCATCGCGCGGCCCCAGTCGCGGCTGAAGTCGCGACCGGCACTCCCGTTCTTGAATTCGACTATCCACAACTCACGGCCGGCGGCAGCTCTGAGGAAAGCGATTCCGAATTGTTCTACCCTGAGTCGCTGACGGAGGTTCAAGAGCGAGGGTTCGAACGACCTGGCTTTCGAGTCGCCGCGATCGCAACCGTTCTCGCGCTGGCAGTGTTCGCGCTCGTGGCTATCTACGCGTTGGTTTCAAATCTGTCGAGGCGGCCGTCTCCAGCCGTCGTGCGAGTTGCCAGTGCGACCGAAGCAGCAGTCCAACCCTCGCCATTCATTCCCACGCCTCAAGAAGCGCAAGATTACAGGGACGAGCAGCCTTCACCGGTAGCTTCGACGCCACCGGCTGAGCAACCCCCCGAGCGAAAAAGCAACGAAGGTGTCTCCGCTTCAGCGACCGAGCGAAGCGCACGCAGCTCTACAGCCGCGCAACCTGGTCCAAAGCCGGGTGTAGTGACGCCGCCACAACCACCAGTGACGACCACGAAAGTCTCGACCTCGCCCATGCCTGCCCTACCTCGCGGAAGCTCCGGTGGATTTGATTCACGGTTGATCCGAGTGCGATCGAGGAAGACCCCTTCTGGATTTCGCTACGATCTGACGTTCAATATGCTAGAGCAAGCTAATCGCGCGGCTCAATGGCAGAGAGTGCTGATCGCCACTAGATCCGCAAGCGGCATGAGCCATTCTGAAGCTATCCCGTTTGTACACCGCTTGGGCGCGACGGGCGCGCTTACGTTTACAATCAGTGTCGAGCTAACCGGACGTTCGGAAGCCGATTGGCAGGGCCGCGTGGTGTGCACGACATTGGGTTGGGACAATAAGGGCGCGCCGCTTCAGGCAATCTTCGGCGCAAACCTCACACCCTGAGAGTTTCTGGTTTCTAGTTTCTCGTTGTGGCTCGGTGAAAGACAGTCCTCACCTCAGAAACCAAGAACCAGAAACCACAAACCAGAAACCTATTCATATCTTGATCACGAGTTTGCCCTGGTTGGAACCATCGAACAACTTGTTCACCGCGCGCGGTGCCTGGTCGAGGCCTTCAACGACATCCACGCGGTACTTGATCTTACCTTCCATCAACCAGCGCCCGAGTTGGGTCATCGCCTCCTGGGCGCGGTCCATGTAGTCGGTTACTAAGAAACCCTCGATTCGCGCGCGCCTTACGATCAGCATCGCGAGGTTGTACGGGCCCGGCACTCGCTCTGTCGCGTTGTATTGTGAGATCAATCCGCACAATGAAATACGCGCTCCGATATTTATCAGGGCCAGCACCGCATCCAGAATCTCGCCTCCGACGTTCTCGAAGTCGACATCGATGCCATTCGGACACTCCCGCTTCAGGGCCTCGAGCACGTTCCCTTTCTTGTAGTTGACGGCCGCGTCGAACCCCAGCTCTTCAGCAAGCCAGCGGCACTTCTCATCAGAGCCCGCGATCCCGACGACGCGGCACCCTACGATCTTTCCGATCTGTCCGGCCAGCGATCCGACGGCTCCGGCGGCCGCAGACACAACCAGCGTCTCGCCGGCTTTCGGCTTGCCAACGTCAAGCAACCCGTAGTAAGCCGTCAGCCCTATGTGACCGAACAATCCCATGTAAGCAGTCAATGGAACCGCGGGAATGTCAGGCAGCTTCGTGAGACCAAGCCCGTCCGTAACAGCGTAGTCCTGCCAGCCCAGCAAACCTGAAACGTGGTCGCCCGCTTTGAAGCCTGGATTGCGCGACTCTTCAACAACGCCGATCGCGCCGCCACGCATGACATCGCCGAGCTTGACGGCCGGCAGGTAAGTATCTACCTCATTCGCCCAACCGCGGTTGGTTGGATCGAGAGAGAGGTACTGGTTGTGAACGAGCAGCTCGCCCTCTTTCAACTCGGGCACCGGCGCCTCAGCAAAACTAAAATCGCTTTCCTTGAACTTACCCACGGGTCTCGCCGCGAGCCTCCATTGCCGATTCATTCGCTCAGTCATGGTTCCTCTCTTTGTGCGATGGGATTCTCTTTGAGCTTTCGTGACCTTGCTAAGAAATCTGTTCCCTTTTCAGAGCCAGCCCCGGATTCGATCTCGATACCGGCGCTTTGAAGCGCCAGCATAATAGCACGAACAACCGCGGCAGCCGAACGCGGCGATTCCAACCAAATGCAGTTACATCCTTACCACTGTTCAAATCCGCCGAAAGTCATTTATAATCCGCTGAATCGTGGAGCCGAGAGGTTTAACAGGGGAGGGAGAGATAATGAAAATCAAGATACTCGCACTCAGTCTGATGCTGGCGTTTCTTACTTCTGGCAACGCCGGAGTCGTTTCGGCGAAATCCAGGGTGATTGAGTTTGTAAAAAAGGACGGATCAAAGATCGCCACTATTCACGTGAATGCTCAGAGCCTTCTGTTCGAGTTCAATGACGGCTCAGATGCTGTCCTCTTCAGTGACGAAGCTTTTTTCACGATGAACAACAAAGATAAGACTTATCGTGTTCAAACCTATGCTGAGTTGCAGGCTAGCGCTAGCCGAAAGGCAGTCGAAATCGCACAATCACCGAAGGACGCCGACGCCGCGCAAGGCGGTGATCTCAAGTTGACCGAAGAGACCGACACGATATCGGGATTGAGAGTTCGCAAGCTCATTCAGACGAATAAGGGTGAAACCGAAGCCGAGTTCTGGGTGTCCAGCGAACTCCTTCCGCAGAGTGTGCGCGCATTTGGTGAGAAAATGAGGAGCATTTTTCCAAAGGACTATTGGACAAGTGGGCGTGCCAGAGGCTTGGTGGAAATAGTAACGTTGTTTGGTGTTCCGCTAAGGATGACTTACGGTCACGATACCTACCAGGCGCGAATCGTCGAAAGTTCGAGTTCTGACTCCTCGTTTCAAGTGCCCGCTGGCTATAGAAAACTCGACAACTGAAGTTGGCCAAGACAGGAATCAATGACCCGATACTTCGCATTCCTGCGGGCCATCAACGTTGGCGGCCACGTGGTCAAGATGGATCGCTTACGCCAGATCTTCGAGTCGCTCGCCTTCTCCAATGTTGAAACTTTCATTGCGAGCGGTAATGTAATCTTTGAATCGACATCTAAGAGTGTAAAGACCCTCGAGAAGAAAATCGAGAATGGGTTGCGCGAAGAACTTGGTTATGAAGTCGTCACGTTTATACGAACCGAACCTGAGTTAGTCGAGATCGCGAATTACCAGCCGTTCTCGCCATCCGATTTCGATGCGGCTGTGGCGTTCAACATTGTGTTCCTGAGCGAAACGCCGGACGAAAGATCCAAGCAAGGGCTGATGGCCCTGAGAACCCAAGTCGATGACCTGCATCTGCGTGGACGGGAGATCTACTGGTTGGGACGCACGAAGCAAAGCGAATCGACCATTTCCAATACTGTGTTTAGCAAGACTCTTGGTCAGCTGGCAACGGTTCGTGGAGCGAACACGGTAAAGAAGATGGCCGTAAAATATGCCGGGCTCAAAGGAATTGCCGCAACATCGCAGCGAAAGGAGAGGCCATGAGTGTAGTTGATGAACTGAAGTCGCAGATCACGGAAGGCCGGATCATATTCGATCCGCCTCCAAACAAGTTGAAGAAACAACTACTCGGGGAGAATGACGGAACAAAGGCTTCTGCATTGTTGCAGAAGCTAGTCCTCGAGGTCTCCAAATTACAGAAGATTCGCATAAGCTCGATTGTTCGCACCGAAGGGCATCACGGTGAGGGGCGTGCGTTCGATGTCGGCAACGAAGAGATAGCGGCGATGCTGCTGCCGGCTATCGCAACCGATGCGGAGGTTCTGGAGCTTAAGATCGATGAGATCATCTTTGACGCTACTGTAGCCGGCCAAGGTGATCGCAATCATTGGAACTACGACGTGGGTCAGAAGCACAACTACAACAGCGCAACGCTGGACCAGCATAAGAATCACATTCACTTTGCTGTGAAGGCCGGCTAAGAGCCTAAACAAAGCTGCTTTGATAACACTCGACAAAATCAAAGGAGGAATGGGTCATGACTAATATCGTTGTGTGCTGCGATGGAACCGGGAATTCGTACGGAGATCACAATACCAACGTTGTCGAAATGTATAAGACCGTTGTGCGCGATCAGGATCAAATAGCAAATTATGATCCAGGCGTCGGGACCTTCAGTGTTTTTGGCCGCATTCTGGGCAAGAAGATCGGAGTGCTTATCGGCAAGGCGTTTGGCTGGGGCCTCACGGAAAACATCGAAGATGCCTATTGTTATCTCATGGACAGGTACCAGCCGGGCGACAGAGTATTTCTGTTTGGTTTCAGCCGCGGTGCGTACACCGCGCGAGCCCTGGCGGGTATGCTTCACAAAGTTGGGCTGCTCCAAAAAGGCAGCGTCAACTTGATTCCTTATGCCAGCGATATATACAACACCCCCGACAATGATCGAAATGCAGCCGGATTCAAGGAAACCTACTGTCAAGAATGCAAACCTCATTTTATTGGCGTGTGGGATACCGTTGGCTCACTTGGCTGGGTATATAGCAAGAGGAAATTCTTTAATACCCGGCTTAACAAGGACGTGGCGCATGGCTACCAGGCAATTTCCATCGATGAAAAGCGAAAAAAATTTCCCATCACCCTTTGGGAAGAGGAGGATCTGCAGCCCGGTCAAAACGTCGCCCAGGTTTGGTTTGCGGGCGTGCATTCGGATGTTGGCGGGTGGTATGAGCAGCGCGGTCTGTCTGACATTGCTTTGATTTGGATGCTGGAAAATGCTCAACGAGAGGGATTGAGACTCAAGGATGGCTGGAAGGAGAAGCTAAAACCGGATCCTCTGAGTGAGATCCACGAGTCACGCACAGGGTTCTGGCGGGCATGGCGGCCAGCAATGCGGAAAATTCCAGAGGGCGCCAAGATCCATACGTCCGTTCTGAAGCGCATCGAAGCGGACAAAGGTTATAAACCGCGCCTGCCTAGTAACTATGCGGAAGGAAATTAGAAGTTTTAACAACCGACTCCAGCGCAGAGTCTCGACCCCTTGGCGGCTTGTTATTGTGAATCAGCTCTCTGGAAAGTAGCGACAATGACCGCTATAGACACGGTTCGCGCCATCGCACGATGGCATTCCCGTCATCCCTTTTCTTGCGACCTCAATTCACCGGGCTCTGGCGCCATCGCGATTTCACCAAGCTCTGGGCTGGGCAGACAGTCTCGATCTTCGGGACGGGATGCTCACGCGCATTGCGCTCCCGCTCACGGCGCTGCTCGCGCTCGATTCGAGCCCGCTGAACAGCTACGCGAGCAGGCCGGGGACAGTCCACGGTACATTCAGCAAAGGAGACGATGAGCGCCATGAAAACGACCCAGATTCTTTATTTCATACCTTGCGTCGCGGGGACGATTCTTCCTTATTCTCAGTTGTTTCGTTTCTTGCGAGAGCATGGGCTGGATACATCGCTTCCTTTCCAGCAGCTCTTCGCGAACAAGGTGTCGGGCTTTTTTGGCCAGGACCTGATTGTGTCTTCACTCGCGCTATAGGTCTTTGTTTAACTCGGAGGGAACCAGATTGAGAATGTGTCATCTCTGGATATATATATCGCCTCCAATCTTCTAGTAGGGTTTCTCTGGGCTTGCCGTTGTTTTTGCTGATACGTCAATCAAAGCTGGATCATTCAGTCGTTTCGACGAGCAGGTGACGATAGCATCTTCGAAACGGGGTTTGTTGTAGTTCGCTAGTCCAAGAAACGCGCGCGTACTTCCGGCGCCGGTAGCAGACAAGCATCATACTTCCCAAACCACCGGTACCGTCGCTTTGCGAACTGATCGTAAAGGTAATCTCGAACGGATCGCGGGATGATGTACCCGGCGAGAGCCAGTTTCCAAGGCCCACCCAAATACCGAGCCACATGCAGCGCCGAATCGGATCGCACGAACACTTGCTCCAGGTTCGCGAAGTCGAGGGGCTCTACGAACACAAGCGAATCTATGCCTTTCAATTCCGGATGGCGGGTCAGTATCGACTTGGCGTAATCGCTCTGCAATGCGGCAAAGAACATGGTCTTCCGCTTATCGTAGCGAAGGATGCGCTGAACACCCTTGCTGCAGAAGCCGCACAGCCCATCATAGAGCAACACAGGATGAGAGGTGTTTGTCTCCGCCATGATCTGTGCGCCTGCCGCGCTATGAACCGCAGTCGATACCCTCCGCTCGTTCCAGTTTAAGAGCATCAATGAATACAGCATGGGTCCTTTGAAGCTGCTGTGCAAGTGACGTCTGGCCGTCGAAGCGAAGTCCGAATGAGTTCTTTCAAAGCGAGACCGGTCAACCGATTCAGGATACACTTGCCTGTCGTCGACAGTGCAATTGCCAAACTCGATAACTCGCCGTATCGTATCGCCTCAGTGAGGTAATCAAATGTATTGTTCATCCTGCGGTACCGCAGTGTCGTCGAGCTTGAGCTATTGCAATCGTTGTGGGGCCGAATTGAATGCGAAGGACCGCAGCCCGAGCATAGCGTCCGAGATGGCACACGAATCTCTCGTGTGGGCCCTCGTATCTGTCACCGTCGTCGGTATCGGGGCGGTCATCGGTCTGATGGCGGTGATGAAGGAAGTGGTTCACTTCAACAACGGGCTGATCATCGCTTTCTCGCTTCTGACTTTCCTGGCTTTCCTGGGAGTCGATAGTGTGATTATCTGGCTGTTGTTGCGCCCAATGCGCGAAGCTAAAAAAGCATATCCCATCCCTCAACAGACGGAACTCACCACTAATGAACTAGCTGAATCGAAGCCGCGTGTCCTGCCGGAGCCTTCGTTCAGCGTCACCGACCACACGACGCACACGTTAGAGCCGGCCGACAGGAAGCAGCAAGCGGAATAAAAGGCAGCGCAGACGCAACCCCCACTTGAGTCGCGCCAATGCAATCTTGCTCCTCCATATCCAGCCCACTTGAATACGAACTACCGCCTCAATCGCGTTCGCCAATTGGCTCTCTACTGGTAAATCAATAATTCAGCCAGTATAGTTCAATTCAAGTGGACCCCATCGCGCGCGAGGACATCAATGACCAGCGAACGGCACACAAACAAACTGATCGACGAGACTAGTCCGTACCTTCTTCAACACGCGCACAATCCAGTCGAGTGGTATCCTTGGGGGCCTGAAGCTCTCGCACGCTCGCGCTCGGAAGACAAACCAATTCTTCTTTCAATCGGCTATTCCGCTTGCCATTGGTGCCATGTGATGGAGCACGAGTCGTTCGAGAACGAAGACATCGCCAGGCTGATGAACGAGAATTTCGTCTGCATAAAAGTAGACCGCGAAGAGCGTCCCGATCTCGACTCAATATACATGAATGCCGTTCAGATGATGACCGGCCACGGCGGATGGCCGATGACCGTCTTTCTCACCCCCGATCTGAAACCGTTCTACGGCGGCACCTATTATCCGCCAACAGACAGCCGCGGCATGCCCGGATTTCCGCGAGTGCTAACTTCGATCACCGACTCTTACACGAACCGCAGAGCGGACATATTGGCAAGCGCGGACGCGATCACCGCTGAGTTGAAAAAGAGCGATCGATTCATCGCATCAAACGAAATGCTGACGACCGAAGTATTGAACCAGGCGTTCTCTGGTCTGGCCGGCAGCTTCGACAACAAGCATGGTGGCTTCGGTAGCGCGCCTAAGTTCCCCCCTTCGATGACGCTGATGTCGTTGCTGCGTCATCACAAGCGCACGCACTCGCCGGAGGCTTTGAACATGGTCGAGACGACACTTCAGAAGATGGCCGGCGGCGGAATGTACGATCATCTCGGGGGCGGGTTCGCGCGGTATTCGGTCGATGCTCGGTGGCTGGTTCCTCACTTTGAAAAGATGCTCTATGACAACGCGCTACTGACTCGGATCTACCTGTATGCATATCAGGAAACGAAGAATCCGGTTTACCGGCGAATCGCGGAAGAGACGCTCGAATACATCATTCGCGATATGACCGACCGCAGCGGCGGGTTCTATTCGTCGGAGGACGCCGACAGCGAAGGCGAAGAAGGAAAGTTCTATGTTTGGACCAGGGGCGAAGTGCTGAGCATTCTCGGCGGAGAGGACGGTGAGATCTTCTGCGACTTTTTCGACGTGACCAAGGAGGGCAACTTTGAACACGGCAACTCTATTCTCAACACGCCTCGTTTGCTTGAAGAGTTCGCCGTGGAAAAAGGCGGAAGCGTCGAGGAGATCAGCAGGATAATCAACGCGTGCAAGCGAAAGCTCTTCTATGCGCGTGAACAGCGAGTGAGGCCGGGGCGCGATGACAAGACGCTTGCTGCGTGGAACGGGCTTATGCTGACGGCGTTCGCTGAAGCCGCGAACATCCTGGGGCGCGACGACTATCGAGAGGTCGCGGTGCGCAACGCGGAGTTCCTCACAACGCAGTTGATGAAGGACGGGCGATTGTTGCGCACTTACAAAGCGGGTCAGGCGAAACTGAACGGCTACCTCGAGGACTACGCGTACGTGATCGAGGGTCTGCTCGCGGTTTACGAAGCGACTTTTGAGATGAGATTCTTCACGCCAGCTCGCCAGCTCGCGGACACTATGATAGCCCGGTTCTGGGATGAGCAAGACGGGGGGTTCTACTTCACATCGTCGGATCACGAAGAGCTGATTACGCGCACGAAGGACTACTTTGACAACGCGACGCCCTCGGGGAATTCGGTTTCCGCGATCGCGCTTCTAAAACTGGGACTCCTCACTCAAGGTCAGGAATACTCGCGATGCGCCGTAACGATTCTGCGGGCGATGCGTCCGGCAATGAGCCGCTACCCGAGCGCGTTCGGGTACATGCTGGGCGCGCTCGATTTCTATCTCTCGGAGCCTAAGGAAATCGCAATCGCCGGCAAACTTGATTCGCACGAAGTCAGATCATTCGTCGAAGAAATCCATTCTCGCTATCTGCCTAACAAGGTTGTCGCGGCGTGCGAGCCTGACGCCGAGGGCGCCGCGTCGGAGATTCAGTTGTTGATGGGAAGAACTGCAATTGACGGCAAGGCTACGGCATACGTATGCCGCAACTACACGTGCCTCAAGCCGGCTACAACCGTCGAAGAACTCGCTGCGCGACTGGAAGAATAATTCAGCCCAGGCGTTCACGCTCGCGGTCGGTTTTCAATAGCCCAGGCGTTCACGCCTGGGTCACGCGTGCCGCCCGACCAGATAGCCCGGTTCACCGGGCTTTGGTTTGGCCTTCAGGCAATTGTTCAACTCAGGATTCGAAATTCAAAAGCTAAAGCGGCTTGGAAAGCCCCGTGAACGGGGCTAACCTGACCATCCCCACACGCAACCCAGGCGTGAACGCCTGGGCTAATGGAAAAATCGCGGTCGGTGGCGTTCAGGTTCAAGCAGTGTCGAAACGTCTCGGCTATCGGAACCCCCCAGCAATCATTCACTTGACTCTTATCTCGAAGATTCGCGGCCAGAGCTTCCCGGTCACGAAGATTCGCTTCTGCTCGGCGTCGTAGGCTATCCCGTTCAGTACATCCTCGGTTCCCTTCCTGTCGGAAGGCGCGAGAATCCCTTTCAGATTCAAGAATGATGTGACCTGTCCCGTCGAAGGGTCGATGCGCAAGACTAGATCACTCTGCCACACGTTCGCCCATATCTCGCCGTCGATGAATTCCAGTTCGTTCAACTCGTGAATCGGTTGACCGTTCATCTTCACAGCAAGCGTTTTGACCGGCTTGAATGTTTGAGGGTCAAAATAAAACAGGTCGCTGCTGCCATCACTTAAGATCAAGTTCTTGCCGTCGTAAGTAAGTCCCCAGCCCTCCGTGTCGTAGTTGAATTCCTGAAGCAGCCGGAAGGTCTCGACGTCATATACAAGCCCGCGATGCGCAGTCCAGGTAAGCTGGATCAATCGGCCATCAACCAGCGCCAGCCCTTCGCCAAACAGTTGCGGAGGAAGGCTGGTTTCTTTCAGGACTCTGCCAGATGGAAACTCCAAACGCCGCAGCTTTGATTGACCGTACAAGCCGGTGCTTTCATAGAAACCACCGTCCCTCCACAAGAGACCCTGCGTGAACGAGGCCGGATCGTGAGGATAGCCGTTGATGACTTCGTAAGACTGCTGCCGCGCTCGTCCGTCCGAAACAGGTGGTGTATTGCCCGCCGCGCCGTTGGACCGGCCCGCCGGGCTCGAGCGCATGAATGCGAGTATAAGGAGCCCGGCGCCGACTGCTACAACCAGGACTGCCGCGGCGATCACAACGCCAGATGGCCTTCGTTTGGAACTCGGCATCTCGCGTGGGGTCTTTGCCGGCTCTCTCGCCATGGATCTTTTTCTCCTGGTGCGAAGGGGAAACCGATTATACGCTCGCACGTCCGAAAGTCATGACATATCCTTTCGCTTCTCCCAATCAACCGGCGTTGGAAAACGCATAAACCCAGTCTATACTCGCCACGGCGGCGTCTAACATAGTTCAGACCGAACCACTATTACCATTCTGTCGAGGAGTCCCAAAAGAATGAAAACGATGAGAAGCGCCTCTGGAATCACCGCACCACTCCTGGTCATATTCTTCACAGCAGTGTGCGCGGCTGGACCTCTAACCGATCGGCCGCAGCCCCGCGAAATCAAAATCACCGCGCGCGGATTCGACTTCAGCCCGAAGACCATCCACGTGAACAAGGGCGAACACATCAAACTCGTCGTCACCTCCGAGGATGTCGATCACGCGTTCGCGATCAAAGAATTTGACATCGATCAGGAAATCAAGGCACGGCAGACGAAGGTGATCGAGTTGACTCCAAACAAGGTGGGCCGATATCACCTCTCCTGTACGGCTTTTCGCGAAGACGGCCGTCCCGAGATGGCCGGTGAGTTGGTCGTGACAGGATCATCCGAGGAGGCGCCTTCAAAGATGAAGGTGACATTCGACTCGAACGCTCGAGGGGTGGTGATAGTCGAATCCGCAGGCGAGCGCTTGAGGATTGATACCTCAAACAAAACCGTCGAGCGGATCTCCGAGCCTGTTGCGGCGCAGGCGCAGAAGCCGAAAGAACCAACCCAGCCGGCCCAAACCAAGGAGCGCGAGAGCAGCAAGGCATACGAGCCGTACGATTACCACATCGTAAACATCCCGACGCCGAAAGCGGTGCGGCGACACAGCCTTAACATGCATTTCACCCACCGGTTTCAAGAGATGATCACGCCGTTTGACTTGGAGGATGCCGATGAGCACATAGCGCGAATCTCCAAGGATCTGCTGGGGCTGGATAGCTCTGCGGTCTCGTCATTCGGGTTCACGTACGGGATAACTGACCGGCTGTACGCCAATGTCTACCGCTCACCGATCTGTGAGCCCGGACTTTGCAAGACAATCGAACTCGGTCTCGGATATCACCTTCTCGACGAAGCCGGCCGTTCTCCCATTGCGTTGTCGGCCTACACGAGCATTGAGGGCGATTACAATTTTACCGAGCGATACACTTATAACTTTCAGGCGATGATCGGCCGGAGCCTCACGAAGTATCTCAATTTGTTTTTCTCGCCGGCCGCCCACATCAATGCTAACGGCAGCGATCGATTCAAGGAATTCTTATCGTCCCAGCCGCTGGCCGCGAAGCTCAGACTCGGCCAGCATACCGGGTCGTTCGGGTTTGGAATGAACGCGCGAATCCGGCCCACGACCTCTCTGCTCTTCGAGTACACGCCGCGGGTCGGCTTTAAGTTGGGGCGGATAACTCCGAACTTCGATCCGAACATCGGACAGGTCACCGGATTCAAGAACGAGTCCGAAGCCGCAATCGCATTCGGAATCGAAAAGCGAATCGGACGTCACGTCTTCTCTCTCACGTTCTCAAACACTCAAACGACTACAACGGCGCGGTACAACTCGAGCAATCAGGCTCTGCCGCCAAGCAAGTTCAGCATCGGGTTCAATCTATTCAGGCGGCTCCTTTGACACGGCGTTGATGATGGTTCCCACAGGCAGGCGAGCAGTGGCCATAGGGTCTCTTCAACTCACGGCTGGTTGTGCTTTAGCCAGGGTGTTTGCTCGCCTTTGAGCCTCGCGATTACCTCCCGAGCGCCAAGAGATTGCTTAATGACATCATTGGAGGTCAAGCGCCGCGCCGAGAATCCCATTTCATCCGGGGTTGAGTATCTTCAGGTTCAGCAGTAACGTGGCAATGCCGAGGAACGAGAAGAAGCCCGCCACATCTGTACATGTGGTCACGAAAACCGATGAGGCCACCGCAGGGTCAACATTCAATCGTCTAAGCAAGACGGGGAGAAGCGTGCCGGCTATTCCCGCAACGACCATGTTGATTATCATCGCCGCGGCTATGATCACGCCGAGCCACACGCTGTGATAGAACGCAGCAACCACCGCCGCACAGACCAGCCCGTTTATTAACCCGTTGCCTAAGCCCACGATTGCCTGCTTGAGAGTAACTCGCGTTGTGTTGACAAGCTCGTGCAGGGCCATCCCCCGAATGATGACGGTCACCGTTTGAGTGGCAGCGTTGCCGCCCATTCCTGCCACAATCGGCATAAGGGTCGCAAGTTGAGGCAATTGTTTTATTGAACCCTCAAAGCGGGACACGACATAGGAGGCAAGGAAAGCAGTGGCGAGATTCACCAATAGCCACGGCGCTCGCAAGCGGAGCGAGCGCTGGGGGCGCGTATCTACTCGTTCTTCAGCCGAGACCCCAGCAAGCGCGAGCAAGTCTTCTTCAGCTTCCTCCTGTAGAACGTCTATGACGTCGTCTACGGTAACAATCCCAACTAACTTGTCTTCATCATCCACAATGGGAACGGCGAGCAGATTGTATTCAGCCACCAACCTCGCTACTTTCTCCTGATCAGCACTCGCCTTCGCACTGATCACATCCTGAACCATTATTCGCTTCAACTGAGTTGCCGGATGAGTAGTCAGCAACTTCCTCAAGCTGACGACCCCAACGAGGTAATCTCGTTTGTCGACTACAAAGACGTAGAAGACCATCTCGAACTCTTCAGAACGTTTCTGAAGGGCCGCTACCGCCTCGGCTATAGTCACGTCCTCGTCAAGAGCGAAGTAGTTGCGCGTCATTATGCGGCCGGCGGTCCGCTCTTCGTGTTCCAACAACTCGCGAACATCGGCGGCCGGTTCCGCTTCCATCAACGCCAGGACCTGAGCGGCTAAAGGGTCGCGCAAGCGTGAGGCGAGATTGGTTGCATCATCAGCCGGCATCTCGCTCAAGTACGCGGCAATTTGCCCCGGTTTGAGCTGCTCGAGCAGTGGAAGACTATCGCTCAGTGACATTTCACTGATCACATTAGCGATGTGCTGCACGTCGCTTTCGTCGAGCAGAATCTTAAATGCCTGCGCGCGTTCCGAACCCTTCAATGCGGACAACAGCCGCGCAACCTCGACCGGATACGCTTTGGTGAGTATGCGCGCCACTCGCAAGCGGGCGCCTCGATGCAGTAGTTTTCGAACTACCGGCACCGTTATTGCGGAGTGCAGCGCTGGTTTGCTACGTGTTTCCATCATAGGTCACCGTCCAATGTGTATGGATTTGCTCTAAAGGCTAGAGCACTGCCGGTATACAACTCCCCGGAACACAGTAACGAGTTTGCGGCCAGGAAAAGCTCTTCATCATATTGCACAGCCGTTCAGTCCGCAACGATTTACTTAGCGGCGTTGAGACAAAACCCGCTTGAATCACTCCTCAAGCCGAACCTCACCACTTGATTTGACGTAATGAAATTACGACAATGAAGGTAAGGAGGTATTGGGAAATGGCAGAACAGAGAAATTCGTCAGGTGATGTAGTCATCGAAGAGAAGTCCCCCGACTACGACGATATCGTGGTCACCAACATTCAAAACGATGAAACCCGCCCGAAGTCGGGCTTTGACGAGATAGCTTCGTCAGTCAAAGAGGTGGCTCAGAAAACAGGTGAGGCCTTCAACAAAGCTACCGAGTCAATAGGCAAGGCAATCGATTCGGCACTCGCCGCCAGGGATCATGTCGTGATGGTACGCGTCAACGATGACTCATTGAAGAGCCTTGACGCGCTGGTTCAGACAGGAATCTTCAAGAGCAGATCGGAGGCAGCCGCCTTCTTGATCAGCGAAGGGGTAAAAGCTCAAGCCGCCTTGTTTGAGCGCATCTCTGAACGCATCCTAGAGATCGATCGGTTGCGCGCCGAACTCAAAGACATCGTAAAGCCGGCAGACAATCCATAACCCGGTGGTCAATCGATCGGCTGTGCCCTCAACTGACCAGATCGATGACGTCCACGAGGAACCTCGCAAGCGCGCCCGAGAGGGCGCGCTTTTCTTTTGGGCCGCGAGCAAAGTTTGGTGACGCCTCACATTATTTGTATAATCTCAGCGGCACGATTGAAGTGACATCAGCGATGGAGGCATTAATGCGCGAGACTTCCCTGCCTACGGAATTGAACGGGATAGCCGAGAAAGTAGAAAGCCGCGAGCGTTTGTCATTCGAGGACGGAATGACGCTGTTCCGAAGTGACGACTTACTGGCGGTCGGGTCGCTTGCGAATCAAGTGCGGGAGCGAATCAACGGCGACCTCACCTACTACAATGTGAACCGTCACATGAACTATACCAACGTCTGCATCTCTGATTGCGCCTTTTGCGGCTTCTATAGGCGAGTGCGCCATCCCGAGGCATACGAGTGGTCGGTTGAAGAGTGCGTGGAGATTGCTCGGAAGGCTTACGAGGAGGGGGCGCGCGAACTTCATATCGTTGGGGGCCTACACCCCAGGCTGCAATTCGATTACTACGCATCGTTGCTCAGCGAGCTCAAGCGACAATTTCCAGACCTGCATCTAAAGGCCTTCACTATGGTCGAACTGGATCACTTGACGCGAGTCTGCAGGATGAGCGATGAAGAGGTTATTGAAGGGCTGATAGCTGCCGGCCTGGATAGTTGCCCGGGCGGCGGCGCCGAGATTTTCCGCGACCCAACCCGCAGTCGCATCTGCGCGCACAAGACCTCGGGAGAAAGATGGCTTGAGCTGGCTGAGAAGGTCCACCGCCACGGAATCCACACTAACGCCACGATGCTGTATGGGCACGTCGAATCCTACGAAGACCGTGTGGACCATTTGGTGAAGCTACGCGAGCTGCAAGACAAGACTGACGGGTTTATGTGTTTCATCCCTCTCGCATTTCATCCGAAAGGCACGGATCTTTCGCATCTCCCCGGCCCCAGTGGTATTGACAGCCTCAAGACAATTGCCGTCTCGAGATTGATGCTCGACAACATCGCGCACATAAAAGCCTATTGGGTAATGCTTGGCAAGAACCTGGCGCAAATAGCGCTGCGTTTTGGCGCTGACGATCTCGACGGCACCATCAACGATGGAGGCTCGCTGATGGAATCGTACCTGGCGGAGGGAAACGAAAACCAGTTGACCAAACTCGGCATGGAAGAGATGGTGCGCGGCGCCGGGCGCAGACCGGTAGAGCGAGACACTCTTTACAATCCAATCCAAAGCTCTGATGCCTCACCCAGAATCGCAAAGCCGCGATCTACGCTTAATGTTTTGGGTTAAAGATTCGAGCTTCGGTGTCGGCCGGCCGGCATTTCTCTCACGGTACTAGCACAACCTTTCCAAACTGGGCGCGATCCTCGATAGCTTTGTGCGCCTCCGCTGCTTTTTCGAGTGGCAGCACACGATCAACTACCGGCTTCAATCTGCCGTCTTCAAAAAACTTCATAACCTCCAGCAACTCAGTCTTCGCTCCCATGTATGACCCATGGAGACTGATCTGCCGGGAGAATAAGTACCTGATGTCCAGGTTACCCTTGAAGCCCGATGTGGCGCCGCACGTCACCAGCCTGCCGCTTCGCGCGAGACTGCGAACGCTCTTCTCCCAGGTCTCTTCGCCAGTATGCTCGAAGACGACGTCGACGCCGCGCTTACCGGTCAGCCTTTTGACAGCATCGAGGAAATCTTCTTGTTGATAGTTAATGGCTTCGTCCGCGCCAAGAGACCTGGCTTTCGCGAGTTTTGCGGGGGTGCTCGCAGTGGCAAAGACTCGAGCGCCTAAAAGCTTTCCAATTTGGATCGCGGCCGAGCCAACGCCGCTGCCCGCGGCATGCACCAGCAAGGTTTCGCCGGGTTTCAACTCGACTCTATTGACAAGCATGTGCCACGCCGTCAGGAACACAAGCGGGATAGATGCTGCTTCCTCGAAGCTTAGGCTCTCCGGCTTTGGGATCACATTAAACGAGGGCGCCTTCACGTACTCTGCGTACCCGCCGTTTGCGCGATAACCCAATATGTCGTACGACGCGCACAGGTTGTCGCGGCCAGACAGACAATACTCGCAATGCATGCACGATACGCCGGGCGAGAGCACCACTGCCTGCTCGGGTTTCGCGTTTTTGACCAGGCGGCCAACCTGCGCTACGACACCGGCGATGTCCGAGCCAAGAACGTGCGGCATCGAGATCTCGACGCCCGGCAGCCCCCGTCTCACCCAAACGTCCAGATAGTTAAGCGCACATGCCTTTACGCGGATCAACACTTCATTGTCATCGATTACCGGGTCGGGAAGATCAGTAACTTGGAGGACCTCCAAGCCCCCGTGTCCGGTTATGGCCACCGCCCTCATACATTACTCCTTAAGTTCAAGATCAATCTCAAAGTTGAAGATGAAAAGGATATCATCCACCCCATGAGGCAGCAAATCGACAACCAGGCGGACGACGATCCTGACCCATCGTCGGTTATTGTTTTGAGCGCGGCCTCACGGGCGGGTATAATAGGTCACGAAATAATCAAGCAGCGTTCGCAGGAGTCACGGAGGAACCAGATGGGTGAATCAATAGTGCTGGGCGTCCCGGCAAATCCGAAGCAGGAGCGCAGCAAACAGACCAAAGAGAAGATTGTTCAGGCGGCGATTCAGTTGTTCCAAGAGCGCGGATACGAGAAGACCACATCTAATGACATTGCATCCGAAGCCGGCGTAAGCATTGGTTCCTTTTACGTGTACTTCACAGATAAACGACAACTGCTGCTCACGATTTTCGACCGGCTGGCTGATGAACTGTATAAGAACGTCTTTGCGAGCCTCAAACCCGAACACCTTTTCGATTCCGATCTAAAGCGAAGGATAAGACAAGCGATAGCACACACCATCGCCGACAAACAAAAGCACTCCGGGCTTCATCGGGTAGTAAGCGAGCTTCTGCTTAAGGACGAAGACTTTGCGGCGCGGCATAGGGCGGTGATGGATCGCTCCATCGCAAGGCTGCAGGAATTGATATCGCTTGCGCACAAGGCCGGCCTTACCTGGGATATCGACGTGGATGCCGCAGCTTTCATTGTGCACAGAGTTGTTTTTGACGTGTCCCAGGACTACGCGATCGGTAGTTGCGAGTTCGATAAGGAGCGTGCGGTAGATGCTCTGGCCGAAATGATCTACAGGTTTGTGTTTAAAGCAAGGGATTGATTTTCTATTCCGTCAGATCAGTTTTGAGATTCGGACTCAACCCGGTGATAATCATACCCGCCGTCACATACAATCGACACGCAAGGCCAGATTTGATCTCACCACTCTCCGCCTGATACCAGATCTGACAGTTGGTACACTCGCCGTTCCAGCAATAGTCGCCAACCGAGACCGAATCCATCTTAATGTATTGAAAGCATCGCAGCAGTTTGTTGTTCTCGGGGACCATCGCGCGATGGCGACACACTTCTATCTCCACCAATTCTCTAAAGTTCTCAAAGAGTCCTTCTCTCACGTCTGACGAATTCACAGATAACCTCCGGAAGGGGCAGGAAGATGTCTGGGGGTTGGGGGGATTCTACAGCAGGCTCATGCGGTCAGGCAAAGGAAATCAAGCGCGGCGCTCTCGGACCTCGACCCTGTCTTGGAACCCTATAATCAGCGCATCAGCAATTCCGATGAACAACCCGCACTCGATTACGCCCGGAAGGAGTTTGATTCTCTTCTCCAAAGCCGCCGGATCTTCGATAGCACCAAAGGCGCAGTCAAGGATGTAGTTGCCGTTATCGGTTACAAAAGGCTTTCCACCTTGCTCACGCAGGCTTGCTACGCAGCCGAAGTCATTCAACAGACGCGCCGAAAATGTCCACGCAAATGGCAGCACTTCGACGGGCAGCAGGCGCGACTGACCAAGCTTTGAAACAAGCTTACTCTCATCGACTAATATGACTCTCTTTACAGAGGCGAGCGCGACAAGCTTTTCACGCGTAAGGGCGCCGCCCCCACCCTTGATCATATTGAAATCCGGATCGACCTCGTCGGCGCCATCCAGAGTGACATCTACCATGCCGGCGTCATTCAGATCTATAAGCGGTATCGCAAGCTCGCGCGCCATTCGCTCAGTAGCAATCGACGTGGGTACACCCTTGATCGACAGTCCTGCTCGAACAAGGCGGCCTAATCCTTCAATCGCGAACTTTGCCGTAGAGCCAGTTCCCAGACCGATGACCTGGCCGCTACCGACTAACTCCAGTGCGCGCTCCGCTGCTCGTTGTTTTGGTTCGTCTAGATTTTTCATCAGCATTCGCTCGTTCTTTATGAACCCCGATCATGAATGATTCAGCGAACCGCGCCAACGCCGAAACGATATCATTTGTGGGAACCCTAATCAAATCTTGGAGATCGCGCTTGGCAGCAGTTAGATCACTTTGTTAAACTACCGGCGTTGGCCGCTTCACCTGTGACGCCCCTGTAGGAGAAAGGTTCATTGGAAGTCAAAATATACACCAAGCCCGGCTGCCCCTACTGCGAAAAAGCTCGTGAGTCTTACAACGCGCGCGGAATCGCCTTCGAGGAGTTTAACGCGCAAGACAATATGAAATTCCGAGAGGAGATGCTGTCGATCACCGAAGGAGATCCCACCGTGCCCGTTATCCTCGAGAACGGTCAATTGAAGCAGATTGGTTGGGAAGGCCGTGGGTGAACCGTTCACTGAAGCCGGGCGGTCGTCCGGCGAAAAGAAACTGAGCCCCGCTCAACTAACAATGACAAGAACTTCAACAGAACGAAGCTTCGAAGGCCCCTACAAGGGATTGCTGACCGAACTTGCGAGTCTAATCGACTGGCTTCAGACCGAGCACGATAAGTCCTATGTTAAAGCCGGCGATGACAAGGTCTACGCATTTGGCGGCGACGGCTTCGTGATCGTCATGGACGAATCCCTATGGGATGGGTTGATCGAGATGCTCACACCTAAGGGCAATCTTTCCATTAAGCCCGGAGACGATGGTAAGATCAGCGTGACATCACCAGTTGAGGGTGACGTGACGGTGAATGATCTCCTTCGTGAAGGCATCGATGGATTGCGAAGGTACTACGAGAATCGCTATTGGAGCACTCCGATGACATCCGCTTAAAAAGTCGATGAGTCCGTGTTCCGCCTTGCCAGCCCCCCCAAAGGCAGGTCGCTTTCAGCTACTCCTACGTAACACTCTCAGACAATTATCGATGAGGGCTTCGGGACTCGACTCGAAGACTAGCTCCCACCGGGCCTGCTTATTCGATAGCGCTATGATTTCCTTGATTCGATCGGCTACGCCGCCGGTTCCCTCGAGCACACCGACCAGCTTCTCCTCATCGTAGGCAATCGTGAACTCGTTCAGCGTGCCGATGCCTCCTCCGAAGATGATGACGACATCTGAGGTTCGCACGTTGACCACGTTCCGCCCCTTCAGGCCGAAGCCGGTGTAGACTATTAGATCGACCCCATCATCCGGAAGCGCGTATTGAGAGACATGCTCCTCTCTGGAGGAAGCCGGTGAGATGCCTATGCTCACGCCGCCATGTCTCCGCGCCGAACGAGAAACAATGTCAGGAAAACCCGTCGTGGCGCCGGTCACCAACACACAACCACGCTCAGCTATTACTTGCCCCAACCGTTCGGCCAAAGAGGTTAGGAGCGTTGAGTCGGCTTCGTTCGTGCCTTTGCCGGCCGAACCCATCACACCAACTTTGGGTCTTGCGTGCAGATTGTTCATGCCGCCAATCCCACCATTGATGACCTCACCCCAATGCCTAGCCTGATTTGCTATACCTCAAGCAAACACTTAAGAAGGATCGGCTTTGACAATTCGCTTAAAGAACGTGAAGTGTCATCTCGCATTCTCTCAGTCAACCCCTTCTGTAAAAAGGCAATTCTACTACCTGCGCTAAAAGCGGCGCGGCGTCCGATTGAACCTCGACAATGTTGCCGGGCTCAAAGAATCCAAATTTCAAATAGGCTAAGGCTATTATTGATCCGACGCTCAACGACCGCATCGCGCTCGTGATAAGTCCAATTTCCTTTCCGTCCTTTATGACAACGCTTCCGCGCTTTGGTATCGAATCGCCTTCTATCTTTAGGCCTGAGAGCTTCTTGCTGATGTGCCCGCGATAAGTCGCCATCGCAACCGCCTCCTGCCCGGTATAACAACCCTTCTTGAAGCTAACCGCGTCTTCAAGTCCTATCTCAAGCATCATGTTCGTTTCATCAACGTCGATCCCATATGCTGGAATTGCCGCCTCTAATCTTAGCGAGTCAAATGCCAGAAGGCCGAATGCAACAATTGAGTGAAACTGACCCTTGAGCAGAATGAAATCCCAAAGATCCTTGAGCGCCGAGGCCGGCACGAAGATGTCGAAGCCGAGTTCACCGGTGTGTGAACTCCGCGTAACCAGTGCGCGGTGGCCAGCGATCAGCGTGTCAAACCATTGATACTCGTCAAGCGAAGGGACCGGTTCAAAGCAGACCTCCTTCATAATGAGGTGTGCCTTAGGCCCCTGCACCGATAGAAGTCGATATTTCTCGGAAACATCTTCCACTTTAAAGTCACCCGCGTACGAAAACGGGGATACGTACTTGAAGACCTTTTCATGTGTTTGAGGATCAGTAACAACCAGAAACTCCTCGCCCAGGTTTAAGACCCGGCAAAGCGCTCTTACTTTGCCATGGCCCGTCAAGAAGGCGGCCCGCATTCCAGTTCCCGCTGCGAGAGTCTTGACATCATTGGTCACTAACCCATTGAGGAATTGAACAGCTTCACTACCCCAAACCTTGATCGCGCCAAAATAGGAGAGGTCTATCAGACCAGCATTCCCGCGCACCCCCCGATGCTCTTCTGAGACGCCGGAATAAGACTGAGCCATTTCCCAACCATAGGACAAACCAAATCGCGCCCGTAGCTCCCTCTGGGATTCATACAGGATAGATACCTTAGTCGTCTGCTCGCTAGCTTCGGACATCGTCGCTCCGTCTTCGCTCGGTGATAGGTGAACCTTAACATCAGCAAGGAGCACACGCAAAACTCCTGGCCTTAGTCTAAGCTCTCAACGAAAAATGGGTTCGCTTCGAAACTGAGTTGAAGTTGGAAGCCTTACCAGTCGTCCTCAACGAAGTAAGCTCCAACGCGTTCGACGAGAGGCCGGATACCTAAGCTGACATCATAGGTGTCGCGAGGACGACCTCTAAAGTAATATGTTTCAGGTTGTGTTGCAGCTTGAAGGCGGCTTCCAGCCTCTGAGTCCGGGTACCGTCCGCTCCCAGATTACTTCGTGGGTGGTCTTGTAGCTTCATCAGTTCCGCCCTCAGCGCTTCATAATCTTCTTTAGCGGCAGCGCGAAACCGCCGCATTGTCGATGTCTGTCACAGCTTGTTGACACCAAGGAAGCCGCTGAAATGCGACGATGCCGCCATTAAGAACAGCATCGGTACGGAAAGCCAAGTGTTCGTTCGTGACGCTAAAAATGCTACGCGGCCCAGCTTTGCCGACTCTGCCGGAATGGCGGTGCCGTTTTCCGCATTGTCTGCAGTCCAGGAGATGATGCGCTTTTGATTGGGCCAGATGATCCCCCAGACGTTGAACAGCATGACTAGCCCGAGTGCTCCGCCGATCCCTATAGCGAACGTAGACGTGCTCACAACCATCGGAAGCGATGATGCCAGCCAGCAGATAATTCCGATCGTCATTAGACTCACGAGTATTGCGACAATCACTGCCAGCACCCAGCCGTTATCTACTTTTTTAACTAGAGCCATCTCAATTGCGAATGCTATCAGCGGCATGAGCAGCCACACCACTAAGATGACCCAAACGTTCCTGCCGCCGGCAGCAACGTTCGCAGGGTTCTTCGCATCGGTTGCCAGCATGTACATAGCGTAGTACGCCAACCCGACTAACACGGTGATCAGCGCCCCCCATCGAAACCACCAAAGCGCCCTGGGCATCAACTGAGGAATCACCTTCCCTTTGGTTGGGCCGTCGAGGGCTTTCATCAAGTTCACGTTAACAAGGTTGAAATAATAGAGGTGCCCTATCCAAATTATCCCAGCCAGGAAGTGGAGCCACCTAAGAATTATCTGGATGTATGCCGAAGCCTCCGTCGGTGGGTGAAAAATCGTGTCCGAGAAAAAGAATCCTAGCCGCAGATCGGGCATTAAAATTGACAGTTGAAGAATCGAAGCCGGTAGCATACGTCCTCCTTAGTCATTCTGATTCGTTTCTTTGGCCTGTGCCTTTCTTACAAGTTCGAAGACCAGCAAGGCGCCGTCACGTGAGAGCGTCCCACTATAAACATCAGTCGTTTGAGTGTCAACCAAATGTCGACCGCGAAGCTCGGCACTTCAAATGCCCCACAATTTTGGTCGTCCCATGTTTGAATAATGTAAGAAATCTTCTAATTATCGGGCTAGTATGGCGGTATGAATCGAGGTGGTATCAGCATGAGTAAACAAGGAGTGCTCGCGACACGGAGTAGCTGAGACAGAACAGTAGGCGCCACTGGGCACTCTACGAAAGAGGCCGCGGTGTGAACTCACGGCCTCTCTCGAACCGACTGAGCGGCTGCGTTCCTTAGACGGAGAACGAACTACCGCATCCGCAACTACCAGTAGAGTTCGGATTGCTGAAGGTGAACCCGGAACCCATGACCGAGTTCACATAGTCGACCTGGACGCCTTCAAGATACTGCTTAGAGAACAGGTCAACGAAGACTTTGAGGCCTTCGTGATCCAGAATCTCGTCGCCGGCACGCGGTCCATCTTCAATCTGCATCGAGTACGAGAATCCGCTGCAGCCGCCGGGAACGACGCGTATACGCAATCCAGCTTCCGGTCCAGCGTTCTCAGCCTCGATGAACTTTCTAACTTCCGTGGTAGCAGTTTCAGTTAGTGATACCATTCGTACTCTCCTCTTTTTACGTTATCCGAATTCTTGCTGTTTAAGGGCTCTCCTGATGAAGCCGACGCCAACCGGAGCCCAACCCGCTTCAACATTATAAATGCACGCCCCCAGCTTATCAACGGCGCAATGCACGATGCCCGCCTATACCGCGAAGCGATCGCCGCGACTGTCGCTCATATCTATTACGGGCAATCCGCCGCCGCGTAGAGCAAGGAGGCCCACCTGGGTCGCGACGTTCTGTGCAATCTGTTTGAACGCTACTGCCTGCAAGCTATCAGGTGCCCCGACAACTATGGGAACACCTATGTCGCCGCCTTCCCGCACGTTGATGGAAAGCGGCACTTGCCCGAGCAGATTCGTATTGAACTGCTTTGCTAACTCCTCGCCGCCTCCTGATCCAAAAATTTCATGGCGGCCCTGGCACGTCGGGCAAACGAAATAGCTCATGTTCTCAACGATACCCAGAACCGGGATGTGGACCTGCTCGAACATGTTAATCGCTTTGCGCACGTCAGCCATTGCGACTTCCTGAGGCGTGGTGACGAGGACTGCGCCCTGGACAGGCACGAGTTGGGCGAGGCTAAGCTGGGCGTCTCCAGTTCCGGGAGGCATGTCGACAATCAAATAGTCGAGAGTTCCCCACTCCACGTCGTAAAGGAACTGCTTAACCGCAGTATGCAGCATGGGTCCACGCCATATCACCGGACGGTCTCCGCGGTTGAGAAATCCGATCGACATAACCTCAATTCCATACACTCGATGTGGAAGCAGCTTTTGTCCACGCACCGCCGGCTCCGCGTTGACGCCGACCATAATCGGCACATTAGGCCCGTATACGTCAGTGTCAAGCAGGCCCACTCTAGCCCCATATTGAGCAAGCGCTATGGCAAGATTCACGGCGACCGTGGACTTTCCGACTCCGCCCTTACCCGAGCTGACCGCAACAATGTTGGATATACCTGGCACCGGTTGTTTGCCTTCAACCGCCCGCGCCCGCGGTATTTCCGACTCAAGACTGATTTCGACCGCTTCCACACCCGCAACGCTCAGTACCGCCTCGCGCGCAGATCGTTCCAGTTTTGCCTTGACGGGAGATGCGGGCGTGTTCACTACCAGCCTGAATTTGACTGTGGAGACGTCAATTTCAAGATCGCGGACGAAGTTTAGACTCAGGATATCACGCTTGAGGTCCGAGTCCTCGACCGTTCGAAGTACGGCCAATACTGATTCTCGATTGATATTTGCCATTAACCATTCTCCACCGGGGCTGCAGAAGCATACTAGGGATCGAAGAATTCGTTTGTCAACTTTGGTCCAAACTGAGATCGGTGTACTTTCATCCGTCGTTTCGGATTTCACAGTCTTCAGATTGTCATACGAATGCCTTTGCGGCAGTCGGGCGACGCGCAATCACGGGTCTCGACTTTCATACTTTTGGTTTGAGTCAGCTATAATCGCAAACGGACGATTGGGTTACTAATTGTGATCGGAGGGACTCAAAATGTCGGATCCAGATAGCGCAAGAGAACGAGAATACTTGAACAAGGTCACAAAAGAACTCTCCCGCTATTCGCATCCCTTGTTCGAGTGGGAGGCGCGTCAGGTGTCACCCGGCGTTGAGGTGATTGTCACGCTGAAGGTAAAGAGAGTGTACGATGAACCTTATCGACTTCATCTAAAGCCGAGAGAGATTGAGGCACGAGGATTCGAATGGGACTTTCAACGGCAGTTGTATAACTGCCTGCATGACTATTTGGTCGAGATGTTCACTCGCAGTCCCCATATTGCAGAGATATGACGCCCTTCGATTGCTGTCGCGTCAAGCCCGAGGGTGGAACTTCTTATATATTTCTCGAAGCCTCTCGTTGGTTATGTGTGTATAAATCTGCGTCGTACTTATGTCGCTATGTCCCAGCATCATTTGCACTGACCGAAGGTCCGCGCCGTTCTCGAGCAGATGAGTAGCGAAGCTATGTCTGAGCAAGTGGGGTGTGATGTGACCGATTCCAGCCTTTTCACCATACGACACTAATATTCTCCAGAACGCCTGCCTGGTGAGAGGCTGCCCGTTGTCATTAATAAACAGGGCTGGCTTTGCGCTGCCCTTAAGCACTAGGCGCGTGCGGACGGCAAGATACTTTCGCGTCCATTCAACTGCGCTCCTTCCTAGTGGAACCGCTCGCTCCTTGTCCCCCTTCCCGAAGACTGTCAAAAATCCAAGATCGAGGTTGAGGTTTCCGGGCGTCAAACTAACTAACTCGGAAACACGAAGGCCAGTGGCATACAGAACCTCGAGCATCGCCTTGTCTCGCAATCCCAGGTCTGTCGATGTAATTGGAGAGCTGAGCAGCCGGTCAACTTCCTCGGTCGCAAGGAACCGAGGCAGGGATTGCCACGTCTTGGGAGTCTCGAGGTTGGCGCTTGGGTCGAGCGTTAGATGCCCGTCTTGTATCAAGAACTTATAGAAACCTCGAACGGCCACCAACGCCCTGGCTATGGACTTAGGGTTTAGGCGTTGGTTATGGAGCGACCGCACGAACGTCGCGAGATCCTCCGCCTTTAGCGACAAGGGATCTTTGCCGCACGATTTCGCAAAGCGGGAGAGCTTTCCCAGATCATTTCTGTACGCAGTCAGCGTATTGGCGGACAGGCCTCGCTCGACGCGCAGATAACTCAAAAACCTCTCTTCGAATAACGCACTCATGGCTGCCCAAAGATTAGCGGGGTTGACGGCGTAGCGATCAGTTTGCCATATTCTATGCGAACTGCGAAAGAAGTCAGACGCAACGGTTTCTTCTTTGTGAGGCCGTGAAGAACGTTTGATTATCCACTACTCAGGACTGTAAAGGTTAGCCGGTGAAACTAGCAGAGGTTGCGGATAGACTTTCATGTAGGTTGGAAGGGGACGGATCGGTCGATATCCTTGGCGTGGCGACATTAGAGAGCGCGCGCGAAGGAGATCTGAGCTTCCTCACAAACAAGAAATATCAAGGTGAAGCAAAGCGAACCAGGGCCTCCGCTCTTCTAGTCGGCAACGACTGTCCTCCGATGAGTCTTGCTCTCTTACGGCATGAGAATCCTTATTTGGCATTTGCAAAGGCAGTGGAGATTTTTTTTTCCACGACCGTTATGCCTCCATCGATTCACCCGACGGCGTGGATTGCCGACACGGCGGTTATCGGAGAAAACGTATACATTGGCGCCCTTTCGTACATTGGCGAACGCGTAGTTTTGGGGGATGAAGTTCGAATACACGCCAGATGTACAGTACAAGAGGACGCCGAGATCGGCGACGGCACTCTGTTACACTCGGGGTGCGTCGTACGCGAAGGGGTAATCATCGGAAGAAACTGCATCATCCAGGACAACGCAGTCATCGGCTCGGACGGTTTCGGCTACGCAAAGCAATCCAATGGTGAGTGGTACAAGATCATCCAGACGGGGACTGTGATTGTTGAAGACGACGTCGAAATTGGCGCCTGCACCACAATTGATCGCGCCACGCTGAGCGAGACTCGAGTTCATAGAGGAACCAAGATCGATAACCAGGTTCACATAGGACATGGATGCGACATAGGTACTGATAACCTCCTATGTGCCCAGGTCGGACTTGCCGGATCAACTAAGACGGGTATCGGAGTAGTACTGACCGGGCAGGTCGGTGCAGCGGGCCATCTAAAAATCGGAGACGGCGCGGTTGCTACACCCCAAACCGGAATTGCCAACTCCGTCGAGGCGGGGGAGATAGTCTCGGGCGCGCCGCAAATGGATCATAGGAACTGGCTGCGGTCATCAGTCGCTTTCTCCAAACTACCCGATATCCAAAAGACCGTGCGTAGGCTCGAAGCCAGAGTCTCTATCCTAGAGAATGCGCTGAAGGGAACACCGTAGATAACGCCAGCTAACCTCCTGCATACAAAGCCTGGCTGAGACTCAAGAAAAACATGAATGTAAAAATTGAAGTTCTCTCGGGTAACCACATTAAGGATCTAAATCGAAAAGTCGAAATGGTGCTTGAGGTAGTCCCACAAGAGCATCTCAGAGGTCTATCTAAGATTGTCCTGGTGGATACAATAATGGAGCCGAGGCTTTCACCGACACAAAGGGCCACCCTACCAGCTCTATACCACCCGAAGATGGCAGGACAATCAGCCTGGGCAGAGGTGTCATTAAGCGTCTTGGCGCCGAAGGAAAAGTTTCCGAAGAGGCTACTGACGAGACTAGCCTTAAAATCGAATTTGGCGCAGGTCGTCTTATCATTGGTTGCCCAGCACTACCAGCTCACGCTTTCGAAAGGCGTAAAGAAGACCTTGCTGGAACCTGCAATCAAGAGTTACGTCGAGAGGCACTTTGAAAAGTGGAGGGAGAAGCAGGGCGGACTCAGAGTTCGACTGCTAAAGCCTTTCAAGCCTCAGCTCGATAAGCTTGCGCGGAAGCTAGCTAAGCGGTACAGAGCGGAGCTCGCGAAAAAATAGAAGTAAAGGTATTCTTAGTCGCCGATCGCTGCCAGGGTGTCTTTCAAAGCACCCACTAACTCTTGGTTGGTCGCTTCCGGTCTCCGAAATGTAATTGTCAGCGACCATTCACTGTCGGGATCATCGTATTGGTAAGAAAACTTCCTCACCTTCTGTGGTTTTCCTTGTCTTATTTCCCGAGCCTGGTCCCTTGTCAGGCCGGCGGCGCCGATCTTATAAACGAACTCCCGCATTTCGTCGTCAGTCGGCTGTCTCGCGACCTGAAGCAGCATTGACTTCGAAGCGATGTCGGCTCGCCGACATAGATCTCTCACGTCCGGTGGTATGTTAGCTATTGAAATCGTCTCAGTCACTGAGGTTCGCGCCTTGCCCAGCTTTCTGGCGATCTCTTCATGCTTGTAGCCGAAGCGCTTCGCTAGAGCTACGAGCCCATCGGCTTCTTCAAACGGAGTGAGATCCTTCCTTTGCAAGTTCTCGATCAACGAAATCTCGGCAACCGCTCGATCATCCACGTCCATCTCGATGCAAGGAAGTTCAGCAAGGCCCACCTCCATACTCGCTCGGTATCTGCGCTCACCGCTGATTATCATGAATCTGCCGCCAACATCGCTTGGACGCACAAGCAGAGGTTCGAGAACCCCCTTCTCTTTGATCGATAAAACAAGCTCAGACAGATCGCCTATCTCGACTCGCGGCTGCAAGGGATTGGGCGCAAGCTTATCGATAGGAATCATGCGGCCCACCGGTGCCCCGGCTCCCCTACTCGTCAGCAGTTCTACATAATGAGAGTCGTGGCGCAGCTTGAAGTTGTCCGGTAGTCCCTTCTTAGACACGGCGCATTACCTCCTCGCACAAGCTAGCATATTCGATGGCGCCCGTTGAGTTTGGCGCAAAAGTAAAGATCGATTCCTTGTAAGCCGGGCTTTCCTCCAGGCGAACGGACTTGCTGATCACTGTATCGAATACCTTCTCGCCAAATACCTGTCTGATTTGTTCGTGAATGTCCTTCGCAAGCGTTGTCCTCTTATCAAGAAGGGTTATGAGCACCCCTAACACCTTAAGGTTAGGATTAGGTCTCGCTCTCACCTTTTCGACGGTATCTAAAAGGTCGTCCGTTCCCTCGAGAGCGAAGTAGGATGGTTGAATTGGTACGATCAAATAGTCCGACGCGACCAGAGCATTCACGGTGATCAGACCGAGCGTCGGAGGCGTGTCGATGACGATGAATTCGTAGGAACTGGCCAAACCATCCATCCTGTCTTTAAGCCTGAATGGAGCGTCAAATTCACCTATCAGCTTGCTCTCGAACTTAGCAAGGCTGATTCTGGAAGGTAAAATATCCAGTCCCGGAAGCGAAGTTCGTCTTATGACGTTCTCGCGGATGACTTGCGCATCAGTGAGGAATTCATATATCGACAGCTCAATCGCATCATGAGCCAGAAAAGTTAACGAACTGTTGGCCTGCGGATCCAAATCGATGAGCAAGACCTTTTTTCCGGCGCGCGCAAGAGCGGCAGATAGATTGATCGCGGTTGTTGTTTTTCCTACGCCGCCCTTCTGATTGGCTATAGCAATTACCATTTTCTTGCTGGTTCCGCTCCGCCAAAACGCTTGCATCCTAATGCCAAGGGTGACTGGTGTCAAGCAGCGGCGAACACGATCCCGTGGCGCGCATCGTCCGCTACCAGTAGCCCGGTGCGGTTCAAACGAACAGAACCGCCGGAGATGACACTCGCTCCACCCGATCTTCCACAGACAGGACATCTACGAAGCTACCCGGACAACGCACACACTAACAACTCGACTGACCTCAAGTCCTGTCTTGATCGCACCCCGTCTAGACGGGCAAAGAAGCTACTCGATAGACTTTCCAGACCTATTGTGATCTAATCGAACCGAAGTCGGTTGCAACCAATCTTTGACAACACCTTAACCGCGCGCTGGTTAGTCGCGACGCATTTGACATCGCGACCCGTTGAGGAACATCGATGGAAATCGAAATGAAAATCCGCGGCCTAATGATGGACCCGGCTGCAAACACTCCGATTATAATTCTCAAAGACGTCAACGGAGAGTCAATGCTTCCAATTTGGGTCGGCCCTTTTGAAGCGAACGCGATCGCAGTCGAGATTGAAAAACTTGCCACTCAACGGCCGATGACTCATGATCTGCTCAAGAATATTATTTGGGAGTTCGGGGCCTCGGTGAGAAGAGTGGTAATTACGGATTTGATTAACAACACTTTTCTGGCGGTGATCGAATTAACACGAGCCGGTGAAGTCCTGGTGGTAGATTCAAGACCAAGCGACGCAATCGCCTTGGCGTTGCGTGTTGACTGTCCTATCTATGTCAACGATGAGGTCATCAAGAATTCGAGCACCGCAATCACTGAAGACGCCGCTTCACAACCCGATGACTGGCCTGAAAGCCTTGTTGACGATGCCAGCGATTATAAAATGTGAGACGAATTCGAGTCTCTTTTCGATGGCGTTCCGCTAGAAATGTGATATAGTCCCGCTCGCAATTCACCTGGGTAACAACAATACAGGAGGCGTAGATATGGCGTCGTTTAACAGGATTACAATTGTTGGCTATCTGGGTCGTGACGCAGAGTTGCGATACACCCCCCAGGGCACTGCCGTCTGTAGCTTTTCCGTGGCGACCACAGAGCGCAGGAAAGACCGAGCAGGTGAGTATCAAGATATTACGACCTGGTTCAATGTGAGCGTCTGGGGAAGCAGAGCTGAAGCGACGAGCCAATACCTGAGCAAGGGTAAGCTTGTCTACCTCGAAGGACGGTTGACGCAGAGGGAATATCAGGATAGGGACGGCAACACAAGAATGAGCTTGGATGTAAACGCTTCAGACCTTCAGTTCGTCGGACCTCGCGGCGACGATGCTCCTGCGATGAGGGATGAGCCAGCCGCCAAGCCGCATGCACAAGAGGCGTCGGCTGCGCCGGTTACTGAGGATGACATTCCGTTCTGAAGAACACCGGAAAGTCATTCTTCCGAAACAAATCGCTTGCTCAGCCCGAGTTCCTTGATCTTGTGCTGAAGGCTCTGACGGTGCATTCCTAGCCTCGCAGCCGCCCTGGTTACGTTACCGCCGGCTTGATCAAGAGAGTTCTCGATGAATTGCCGTTCAAACTCTTTCTTGGCGCTCCTGAAGTCTAGCGACTCGGAACCCTTAGCAGTCACGGATGTCTCGGTTGCTGGCCGGCCGCGGTTTTGATCTGAAGCTATTTCTTCAGGTAACGCCTCAATGGTAACCTCTTGGGTGTCAGAAAGAACAACGGCTCTCTCAATGCAGTTTCTTAGCTGACGTGCGTTCCCTGGCCAGTCATAATCGAGCAACACTTTGAGAGCTGCCTTGGAAATCTTCATCGGCTCGCTGTGGTACGCGATCGAAAAGCGATGACAAAACGCGTCGGCGAGCGCCGGGATGTCGCTCCTTCTCTCGCGTAGGGGTGGCAAGCTCATTTTGACGACACATAGGCGATAGTAGAGATCCTCCCTGAATCGTCCCAACTCAACTTCCTTTTCAAGCAGCTTGTTAGTCGCACTGATTATCCGCGCATCTGTGGAGATAGTCTCGTTGCTCCCCAGCCTTTGAAACTTTCTCTCCTCAATAACCCGCAAAACTTTTGCTTGCGTCGACAGGCTCATGTCACCTATCTCGTCGAGTAATAGCGTTCCGCCGTTGGCAGCTTCAAACTTCCCGACTCGCCTTCCCGAAGCTCCGGTAAACGCCCCTTTCTCGTGGCCGAACAGCTCAGACTCGATCAGCTCGCTCGGTAAAGCCGCGCAGTTCAGGCTGACAAATGGACCCGAGGCATTCCGGCTCCTCATATGAATCTCTTTGGCAACCATTTCCTTTCCGGTACCTGACTCGCCTGTGATCAGAACATTGACGTCAGTCTGCGCGACTTTCTCGATCAGAGAGTACACCCGTTCCATTGTCGAAGACGAACCGATCAACTGCCCAAAAGTACCGGTCGCCGCCAGTTCTCGCCGGAGCTTGGTGTTTTCCACTCTGAGCGAATGAGCTTCCAACGCGTTGCGAACGAGGATACGCAACTCGTCGACATCGAAAGGCTTTGCAAGGTAGTCGTAAGCGCCAAGTTTGATTGCTTGAACCGCCATACGCTCAGAGCCGTGCGCGGTGATTATTATGACTACCGGTGGGTTTTCTCTCGAAACCAGCGAAGGCAAGTAATCCAGACCGGATCCTGAGGCAAGTCTTACGTCCAGAAGAACGACGCTAGGCGAGTGGTTCTCAACAGCCTCGTCCGCCCTCTCGAGGCTGTCGGCTTCATGTATGGTGTACCCTTCCTTCTCCAGCGCCCTCTTCATTCCGAACCGGGCGGCTGGTTCGTCATCTACAATAAGGACTACCGACTTCATCATCGACCCAACAATCGAGCGCGGCCTGTCTCGTCAACGGGCGTGCTTCAGAATGCGATGGCGCTATTTCTTACCTTTCTTGCCTTGTGGCTCTGCTCCTTCGCTGCTAAAGAAGCCGGGAGCGTTATCCCTTTCGAATGGGTATACCTTCTTGGTGGCCGAATCGTATTCCCACTCCGCTGCCAGCAAGTGCTTCTGCCAGTCCAGGTAGCTGAATACTACCTTCCATCTCCCGGTCTTCTTTTGAGACGCTTCCCAGCCAATCGATGTTATATTGTACGCGCCCTTGTTCTTGGCATAGTCGTCCGCCATCTCCCCAACCGTCTTGGTCGATAACTGCTCATTCACCTCGGGCTTCATCGCCAGCACCTTTTCGATGACTTCTTTCCCTTCCGGCGTCGTCTTGGAGATCCTCTCCTCGATCGCTGCTATCTTTGGATCTTTTTGAGGCTTTGCCACCGGGGCGGGTTTCTTATCACAGGCGACCAACAAAAGTAGAACTGCCACAACCGGTACGATTCTGCTCATCGCTCCTCCTCCATTGCGTTCGAAATCGAAATGAATCTAACCGGACCCTGCCTCATTGAGCCATCAGCACCCTAAGGTCCCTGACATTATTGCCCGTTGGTCCCGTTACGACGAGGCCGCCCGCCTGCTTGAAAAACGAATTAGAATCGTTGCTGCTTATGAAGATTGCGGCATCTGCTCCGCGTTGTCCGGCTTTGATTACGAGTTCGGGATCTGCGACTGCCCCGGCTGCTTTGCTGTTTCCGTCAATGCCGTCCGTGCCGCACGAAAGCACCGCTGCTCCTTCAAGGACGCCTGAGTCAGCCAACCGCGCTGCGGAGTATAGCACGAATTCCTGGTTGCGCCCACCGATACCGTCGCTCCGCACAGAGCACGAAACCTCGCCCCCCGAGATCACGCAGACCCGCTCATTCGGAAACGAAGATTTGAGGTTCAAGAGACGATTAACCGACCGTTCTGCGACCGCTCTATACTCACCTTCGACCATGTCAGCGTCCACTTCTACTCGAAACCCAGATTGCTTCGCCAGTTTGGCCGCGGCATGAACGGCGCTGGAATTGTCGAGCACAAGCTCGGTCACCGGGCGCTTCGCGGTCACGCTTTGTTCATCCGACAAACTGATACTATCTCCTTGCCGCATCAAGCTCGCGACTGAAGCGGGGAGTTCGTCCATTAACTTGAACTTGTTCACCACGTCGAAGAAGTCATCGACTTCAACCTTTTCTGGCAGGAGCGGGTTCGAGGCGATCGAACCCAAATCACCGGGATTGACGTCTGATATGTACAGCCCAACGCAGGTCGAAGTCCCGGCAAGCCGCCCAAGCCGTCCGCCCTTTATCCTCGACAAACTCTTTCTGATTATGTTGATCTCCCGGATGGTAGCTCCGCAGCCGACCAGAAATTGATTCGTGAGTCTCAGATCTTCAAGCGATATCCGCGGTGACACCGGCGTCTCCACCAGCGAGGAGCCTCCCCCGGAGATGAGAAACACAATCAAAGAGCCCGCGCCGCAGCATCGCACCAGCTCCAAAATCCTTTCACCCGCGATCAAACTGTTGGCATCAGGCAATGGATGTCCAGCTACCAAAACTTCAGATCGTACGGGTACATTTGAGCGTCGGTCGGTCACTAAAATTCCTCGTTTGATCCTATCGCCGAAAAGAGCTTCAGCCGCCGCACCCATCTTCAGGCTCGCCTTGCCCATTCCAATCAATACAACTTCGTCATAGGCACTAAGAGCTATCTGTTGGGCGCCAACGGTCAGCGTTTCACCATCGACTCGCAACCTTTGCTTGATCGCACAGTCGGGTTCGATCGCCCTTAGGGTTCCGAGGAATACGCGCTTTGCGATTTCTTTCAGGTCCGCCATCTTGGCCGTGAGATTGTTGAAGCTCGCAACAGAAGACCGATGACCTGACTATGGTGTGGAGCGCGGTGTTGATAAGGCTGGTCGAATAAGGTCTGCCAGTCTTCAAGCCGACGTCGCCGGTGACTATTGCCCGCGCTGGAGCGCCGTCGCGAACTGTGCCATGTCTTGGTTAGCGGTCGAGACAGCTACACGCTCGACCATGAATGCATCAGTTCTCGATCTCGGACGAGTTGATGTTGTATGTCTGCATAAGCCTCAAAACGTCCTGTCGTATAGAATCCCACTTCGTTGCCAGCGAGTCTGCCGCGCGACTTGTTGTGGTTGATATAACGCGATCCGTTCGTCTCGCCTGCCGCGCCATAGCCAGAGTTGCGCCGCGCATGATCTGGCGGTCTCGAAGCGAACTGGCCAACCGTTCATAGAGCTGCGCCGCATTCGCGAAGCTGTCTATTGCAAACAGTAATTCTATCTCAGCCTCCCGGTACTGCGTCGCGTTGTCCACCTCAACACCGGTACCGGTCATCCGAACGCCATACAACCGCTGGTACTCCGAAAGCAGTTCCTCTGCCTTGCGGTGCAGACTGCTCGCCGAGGAAGCCGTAGCTCCCGAGGGCGCACTCGGTTCCGCGCCGGCATCGGTTCTACCTCCCAATGCAATCGTCTGATCGCCGCCCGCCGAGTGAATCACGACTCGTCGCACGTATTCCACGCCGTCTCGCACGGTGAGGTCGATCCGCCCTCTGGTAAGCGCCTGAGTTACCATTCCCGTCGGCCTTACAGCCTTTGCGTATACTTCGAGAGTGTCGCCGTTCACGACGTGTTCGCCAACCCAGCGCCAGCCGCCGGTGTTCGCTTGCGTATTGATCGATAAGGAAATTGCGCCGTCAGGCGTCCGGTTCGCACTTGCCGAAAGCACATTTGCCATTACCGTGTTCGATAACTCAGTGCTTTCTGTCCTGGGCTCTCTCGGGCGCTCAGGAGTTCGGTCGCTGACGTTCGAGGCGCCCAGAATTCCGAGACTCTTTGCGGTCTGCGGGTCCAGGTCACCCGTTTCCTGGAGATTGTGTTCGCGCTGATAAGCCCGCAACGCGCTGGAGGTGCGTGAGCTTACTACACCATCAATTTCGCCTTCGTAGTAGCCCTGCTCCTTCAATGCCGCTTGCGCTCTGCCGACCATCTCTGGAGATGAGAGCGGAAGCGCGGGAGCATTGGCGGTTGACCTGTCCACATCATTGGGAGTCTCAGGCCGAGTCTCGGGTTCGCTACGGGTCGGAATCGGTCGATCTGTAATATCCGGTTGCGATCCGGCAGCCTCGGGCCTATAGGTACGATCCGTCGAGCGATCCCCCGCACGATCCGCCGGTTGATCTGAAGAGCGATCTCCGCCGCCCGACGCGGTCTCAGAAATGACGCTCTCCCTGATGATCAGCGCTTCCCTTATCTGAATCCCAAACGGAGTACTAGACGGCACCTGGGCTTCTTCACCCTTTGACAGTAGAATGCTCGCTATACCGGCGCCAGCCCCGACGACTCCACCGAGCACCGCGCCCTTGCCTCCGCCGGCGATTCCTCCAAGCACAGCTCCAATCGCGCCTCCGCCGCCGACAAAGACTGATGCCCGGTTGTTGCCCTCGCCCGACACGCGGCTCTCGTCATCGATTCGCCGTCGTGTTTCAGGATCATCCGAGGTCAGGCTTCCGACTAGAGTGACAGCAGTGCCGTTGGGAAAAACAAGATTATCGAAATCTATTCCTATGGTCCCAGACCGGTTCATGCGCTTCGCGGGGGTCACCTGGGTAACTCGGCCTTCAACTATCGAGCCCGCTGGTATGACAGTCCGGCCGTTAACGTACACCGGAACTGTTACCGTTGCCGTGAACTTGTCTCCGACCCGAGCGGTCCGCGACGTGAGAGTACCGTTCATCTGCACGCTGATGACAGTGTCCGGAGGTATCGTCCAGCCTCGCTCCCCGGACTGCGTCGCGCTGTAACGTGGCCGGCCATCTTGAGCAAAAGTCTTTGCGCTCATCGCACCGATCAGGGCGACTGAAAGCACGGTGCTCACCGCCAGCATCAGGTTTTTCTGCAGCTTCATCAGACTCACCTCCATTGCTTCTGGGTCCTTCAGGGGGAAAAGGCTCATCTGCTAAGACGATTGACAGCCCCAATACTGTTGTCCGCTTCAACGAAGTTAGTTACAGGCAACTTCACGGTCGCGGTCGAGCCGGCGCCAGCTTGACTGACCACGCTAAGGTCACCGCTGTGCAGATCCGCGATCTGTTTGGCGATTGCCATCCCCAGCCCGGTTCCCTTCTCCTTCGTAGTGTAGAACGGCTCGAACAGCCGCCGCTGTGTTTCGATATCCATACCGCACCCATGATCTACGATGTCCACCGATACTTCGCGTTCGCCGTTGAGCTTCGTCCGCAGCTCAATCGAGCTTCCTGGCTCGCTCGCTTCGATAGCGTTGATTATCAGATTCAAAAAAAGCTTCTTCAACTCGGTGGCATCATAGGAACCGGGCGGAACGCCTGGGCTGTAGTGCTTCTCTACCCGCATCTGCTTGGCATTTAGTTTATCGGCGACCATCGGAAGCAGCTCGTCGAGTAGATCATTCAAGTCTATTTCCGCGCGGTTCAATTGCTTAGGCCGCGCGAACTCTGACAACTCGGTAACGATCGCAGCCAAGTGGTCCACGCTTCGCTCGATCACCTGAATAGTCGATACGTCGTCTGAGTTGTCAGTTCCCGTCTTTCGCTTCAGAAACTCAGCCGCAAATCGGATGCTGCCAAGCGGATTCTTGATCTCGTGGGCGATCTGAGCCGTCATTTGTCCAACAGCGGTTAAAGCGTGATTGCGTTGTAGCTCCGCCTGAGCACGCGTAGCGTCGGTGACATCGACAAAAACCAGGATGATTCCTTGCCGCTCGCCCGCCACTATCAACGGCGAGGTAAGACAATCAAACAGCCGCGCGCCCAGATCTACTCTGCCGTAGTGACGGCTACCTGCCGAAGGTTGTGAGAGTTCTGCTGACACGGCCGCCAACAGCGAAGCGTTGCTTCGAAAAAGCTCCTGGTAGCTTTGTCCCCTTTCGGACCCTGCCCCGACCCCTGGCAGACTTCGGAATGACTTGCTGACCGTCTCGACGGCGCCGTTGTTTCCGATAACCACTACCCCGGAGACGAGGCTGTCCAGAAGTGATTGAAGATAGTCCCTCGATTCTGCGCTCGCTGCGTGAGCGTTCGCGAGTCGCTTTAGGTTCCTGCGGATCTCATAAAACGCCAACACGGCCACTACGATACCCAGGGCCAAGACCGCTCCCGTTGCAGCCACTATTCGGTTGCGCGCGCCCACGTTCATCTGGTGCGTTTTGATGTTATTCTCATCTCGCTCCCGGTCGACCAATTCAACTAGTCCTCTTACGTTCTGCAGCATTTTGTCTCGCTCATCGTGCCAGTCAATAGAAGGCGAGCCGGTTCTCTCCATCGCGTCCCAAAAGTCTCGGTAGGACGTCGCGAATTGCGTCCATTCTTCCCCATCCGCAAGCGAACTCGATCGAGCCCGTTCGACTTCGCGCTCCATTTCCTTCTTGAGCGTCTCGAGTCGCTGCCGCGCCAGAAACTGAAGACGAGAATTCGATGGGTTTCCTCCAGCGGCTTGCGTTTCGGCCTTTAGCTTTCCCGCGGTCTCTGAAATGTCGAGCACGAGCCGAAGATGGCGCTCTTCGGTTTCGTCAATCCGAATGTGATCGTTCTCCAGTTCCGCGAGATTCTGTACGCTCTGATAGCCAACGTCTACGACAAGCAAGAGGAGCACAAAGAAGCCAAGAAAGAGTACGTTGCGAACCAGGTATTCAACAGGTCTGGATGGTCCGAGGAACCGTTCTCGAAGCTTTCGCACGCGACCCATCATAATTCGTAAAGCTCTACCGCTTTCTCACATCGAGTCTCGGGGCTTGTCGAGAAGTGAATCATCTTAGTGGGGATCATCAACACCTTCATATTACCACGTGCCCCCACGCTTTCGAAAACTTCAAGCAACCGCCGGCTCCGCAGGTTAGATGGCTCGGCACGTTAGTTGACCTCGCCGCCGGAACAGGCGAAGCCCACGCCCCGCGCAAGGTAACGCAGGTTGATATTGATTTTCGGCCTGCCGGTGTGTATAAGCTACTCCCGAGAACCCCCTCCAACACAACCACGGCCGGTGCGCACGTGCTGGTGCGTTGACCTCCGAGATTCGCACTCCGTCTCGGCTTGAACCTGGAGCGCGCGCGTCCCGCCCGCAGAGTCGAGCACGCGCCAAACATCTGAGGGCCGGACACCCGCGCTCCGAGAGAAAAGAACTGGTGGGAGAATGGCGATCGTTCTGATTATCCTCGCTGCCGTATTCATCGGCGTTCTCGGAATGCACGCTTACAAGCAGTTCAAGATGCGGCAACTCCGGCGGATGAACGAGAACGAGTACAACGCCGCGGTCACTCTATGGGAGTATGCGCGCCTGGTTAAGGATAAGATAGATACCACAATTCGCCAGGGCTCCGGGATGCTTGACTTCACGAAGATCACCGTCCCCCACGCGCCGGGATACAAGATTTCGCTTGAGCTTATAGGCGCTTACTTTCGCGTCTACGCCGTGCCGGCAAGGTACAAGAGGACTGGCCGGCTCTCCTTTTTGACTGACAACACTCTAAGTGTGAGAGCGTCAGATCGATCAGGGCAACAGGCTTCAAGCGAAGATGGAGAGTACCAGGGTGACGCGAGCCTGTGATCCCAAAACCGCGTGTTTCGCTCGACAAGTCTGTGCTAGTCTGGCGCATCAAGCGATAACCCGCGTTCAGTCCTTACGGTATCAACAGTAGTGAGGCCGATCATGCTCAGACGCACGCCCGATCACCCGGCTGTCGATCCGGATCCCGCAGAGCTGTGTTTGGACTCACTATGAAATTAGGCTCAGTCGAAAACAAAGCCCGGCTGGCAATGCTGGTTCTAGTCCTGTCGCTTCTGTCGCTGATTGCGCTGAGCTTTGCGCTGTTTTCCTGGACCGGCAGCCAACTCAGGTCTTCGCCGATCATTATCTACCTGTTCAGCTATCAGATCATCTCGTTGGTCTTCGGGATCGGGCTCGTTTTTATGCTGATCCGCTGGCTGCTGAGACCATACAGAAGAATGGTGGAGGCCGCGCGTCACAGCCCGGTCCGTGCCTCGTCGGCCATGAGCGAGGGCGAGTTCGTAGCTCAAACATTTCAAGCTCTCGTCGAACAGCTTCAAGCACACGAAAGAGAGCTCGCGCACCTTCACGAACTGGAACGAAGTCGCGCCGAACGATCGGAGCGATTCAGTGAGCGGTTGATCGCCAACATCCCCAGCGGATTAATCACCATCGATTCAAGGGGAGTCGTCACGTCGGTCAATGCGCACGCGATGAAGATTTTTGGAATCGCCGAGTTCAGCGCTGGTTCTGCGCACGGCCGGCAGATTCACACCGGGGAGCTTTTCTCACCAACCGTCGATTATCGTTCTTTCTTCAGATCATCTCCGCGGATGGCGGCGATGATCGCCGAATGCCTCGATAAAGCTACGTCGTTCCGGCGTGAAGAGGTTGCCGTCGTGCTGCCAGACGGCGCGCGCCGCGTTGGTTTGAGCGTCTCGCCTATTTGTGATGCGTCGCAAAAAGTTGAAGGCGCGCTTTGCTTGATGACCGATCTAACCGAAGTCATCGAGCTTCGCGAGCGAATGAAGCTCAAAGACAATCTGGCAAACCTTGGCGAGATGGCTGCCGGTCTCGCTCACGAGTTCAAGAACTCGCTGGCCACGATTCACGGCTACGTTCAATTGCTTGACGCGCAAGCCGAGCGGCCTTCATCCCACGCCGATCGCCGAGTCACATTTGATGCCGCCTTAAACGAAACCAGATTGTTGAGCAAGCTGGTGACCGACTTCCTGAATTTTGCGCGCCCGCAGGACCTGAGTCTGGTCAAAGTCGACGTGCGCTCGATCCTCGATTCCTGCGTCAATGAAGCAAGACCTCATCTGACCGGGAACGCGATCGAGGTGAAGGTTGAAGGGGAGTTTTCACAACTGGCCGGAGATGAATCGCTGCTGCGGCGCGTCTTCATCAACCTGCTTCGCAACGCCGCTGAAGCCATTGATCCGCACTCGCTCAAAAAAACCATCGTGATTACCGGAGCGATCGACGCCGCACCGGATCGGCGCTACGCCCACGTCAGGTTCAGCGACACCGGCGGCGGCATCTCGCCAGAAGACCTTAGTCGCATATTCATTCCATTCTTCACGACCAAGTCACGCGGCTACGGTATTGGTCTCGCACTCGTCCAGAAGATCCTCGTCGCGCACGGCGGGGACGTTTCGGTGGAGAGAAGCGATAGCGCGGGAACCATCTTTCATTGCCGGTTGCCGTTATTGGCCCCGGCTTCGACTGTGAAAACGGTGTAACATGCCGTATCCCAAAGTTACAGCGAGCCCTTCCTGTCTAAAGCCCGCTCCACATCGAGCCTAAAAGCCCTGATTTTAGAATCTTTATGCCCCAAGTCTGTCTGGCCGCACAATTGCTAAACTAGAGCGACTTGTTCTGGTCGCGATCCCAAATCGGAGGCACTATGAGAGTCTTCTCAAAACCAAACTCTGCCTGGCGCGCGGATGCGGGACTCGGCTTGATGGAAGCCATAGTCGGGCTTCTGGTCGTGCTGATCGTCGCTTCCCTGCTCTTGCACCTGGGCCGAATGGGATTTGCGATGTACAAACTGAACGCAGCGACTGGCGGCATAGCAGAGGAACTGGAGCTTGCGCGAGCGCAGGCAATCGAACGACGCGTCAGCGTCAGCGTCATCTTCGACGCCAAAGGGGAGAGGTTCGGCCTCGATCGAAATGGCAACGGCCGCCTCGATAGCGTCGAAGCCGAAGAGCTGCCCGCGGGTGTCGAAGTCTCAGAAGATGCGACCGTCATTTTCGCCCGATCGGGAAACCTCGCGCCCGGCTCCAAGCAACCGAACATCGTCATCAGCAATACGACCAAATCTCGCCGCGTGAGCGTCTCCAAATCCGGCGCCATCGAGATCGATTAGTCTGTCGCGAAGCTGCTCTTGATAGAGAAACACTCTGTCATCGCGGACGAGTTCGTCTTCTTGATGTAACTCGTCCGCGCTTTTTTCCCCCGCCCGCCCAATTCTCGCGCGCGTCGCGGTTGCAAGCCGGTTTCTCTGAACACGCCTCGCTGATAGAATAAGACTCGACTTCACGTTTTGTGTTTGCTCGTGGAATTTCCAATGAGAATAGGGGTGATATCTGACACTCACGGGCTTTTCGATCCGTCGATCGTTTCCATCTTCGAGGGCGTCGACGCGATCATCCACGCGGGCGACATTGGAAAGCTCGAAGTGATCGCCCGATTGGAAGAAATCGCCCCGGTGTTCGCAGTAGAAGGCAACAACGACAGCTTTGGAAACTTTCCTGACCAACGCGTGGAAGAACTGGCCGGCCGCCGAGTTTTCATTCGTCACATCTTTGGCGAGTTGCATCAGCTTCGAAAGAGCGACAAGCAGATGGTCGAAGAGCTTCAGCCAATGGTCGTCATCTTTGGGCATTCTCATCGGCCATATCAACAGATGCTCGGGACGACGATGTTGTTCAACCCTGGAAGCGCGGGACCGCGCCGGTTTTCGCTCCCGCGCACTGTAGGCATGTTGTCTTTGAAGCCCTCCGGCGCCGAGGCCCGAATCGTCAGCCTCGATTGATCGTGCTATTCAGTCGGTCATCGAGTCGTTCCGCGGGACAGAAAGAGTGCGAGATGGCTAAGCCGAAGAACATGGCGCCGGATCCGGACCGAGACCCATTCGAGAGAGCGCGCTTGTCACGCACAGGCTCTGCTCTGGAGCCTTTGTCTCGCCCGCCAATAGACCAACATCTCGAACGCATCGCTTTGTTGATGGACAAGGCGATCCGAATCCCTGGCACCGACATAAGATTCGGCTTGGACCCGATCATCGGGTTCTTTCTTCCAGTGGCGGGTGACGCCATCGGCGCGATTGTTTCGGCATACATCGTTTTTATATCGGTGCGTTACGGTTTGCCGAAGATTGTGATCGCGAGGATGGTGTTCAACATCGCCGCCGATTTTGTTGTCGGCAGCATTCCCTTTCTGGGCGACGCGGCCGACTTTGTGTGGAAGGTGAACACGCGCAATCTACGTTTGCTTAACAAGCACGCTTCAGGCGAGCGGGGTTCGTTCTGGAGCGACTGGGCCTGGGTGTTTGTACTATTCGGCGTGTTGTTTCTGCTGGTCTTCGGCGGGCTAATCCTGATCTATTACGCGATCAAGTCAACAGGTATGGGGTTGATCTAGTCTACGGAGTCTACGGCTTTTTGAATTTCGCGTCATCCACTGGAACATTGTGCTTTATCTCATAGAGCTTGATTGTAATGTTATAGCCCGGGCCTGATTGACGCATCGTGAACGGCAGCTTTAAGCCATCCACCTCTCTATAATCCTCGAAGTAAATCTCGGTATAGGCGGGTTTGCCCTTTTGAGCCTCGATGACACCGTCCAGTCGAACAAGAAGTCCGGATTGTGCATCGAAGTATATCGTGTCTGGCGTGCCTTCATGAGGTACAGCCTCTATCACATAGGTTTCCCGATCACCGACTTTGTCCTTACGGATCAGCTTCATTGTCGGGTATAACTCCCTCATGTTGACTTCTCTGTAAAAATCAGACTCCCGCTTCACGCGGGCCAACCCCTCACCACTTATTTGGTAAGCACCGCCGCGCACATTCTTAATCCAACTGACTGTCCCGTCGAAAATCTGCTGAACTTTACCGTATTGCTGCGATTCCATGATCGTCGCCACCTTATTTGGAGCCTTCGCATAATTCTCAAAAGAGCCGGCTATATTGGTTGTCCCTTGGATCTGTACATACGATCCCTTCGCAACTCGGGTCGTCGCTTTCTCGATCGCAGCTTTGCCACCCACGGCCTGGAGATACCTGTCGAGTATTTGATCAACTGTCAGCAAAGCCGACGGGTTGGTTGCTGTAAGTGCGTTAGTCTCGCCGAGCCGTGCTCGCCGGCTCGCCAGCGCGACAAATGTTCCTTGGGGATATCTTTGTAAGTATGCTCGAAAGTCTTCAGCGTCGGTGCTGCTCTTGATCGTTTCCCAGTACGTAAGCTCCATCCCTGCTGGATCCGTCGTTTCCGCTGGTTTCCCAGCAATAGACGATTCCGTCCCTGCCACCGCAATCACTAACTCATCCGCCTTATAACCCTCTACCACGGCAAAGGGTCGCTGCTGTTTACCGGTTCCCAGATCGACAGCGACCTGCTTTGGAACGGTTTCTTGTATGTAGCTTACCAATCGAGCTAAGGTCACTTCGCCTCGATCGTTAGCTGCTCTACCCTTGAGTCCGTCGATGAGTGCCCATGTGAAGTATCCTTGCCGCTTTTCGGTGTACTCGTAGGCTCTGTGTCCAATCTCTGTTGCATAGAGTGTTGCGAACGCTGTTACCTCCCGATTACGTACATCGAAATTGAACCCTCGCGTGTAAGCCTCGGTCAGTGGATTCGTCGCATCTGCCCGCCCTGTCGGATCGTTTCGGCAAGCATCCAGGATAACAACGACCTGTCCAACACCGGTCGCCCTGATCCTGTCCTTCATGCGGTTCACGCTGATAGCAGTTTCTTCCAAAAACGAGATATCGTCGGCTATCTGCGCGTCCATCGGCAGCAAAAACGCTTGTCCATTTCTTTCCATCCCGTGTCCTGCAAAAGCTATTAGCAACAGTCCATCTTTCGGCACCACTGCTGCCAGGTTCGACAATCTGCGTAGAATATTGACTCGCGTCGGCTGCCGCTCTTCCGGTTGGTTCGTCGCAAGCAAGATGACCTGGTCAGGGGGAAACCCAGCGTAGCTCACAAGAGCGGCAGCGAGTGCTTTGGCGTCATTTCCCGCGCCCTTGAGCGCACCAATCTGTCCATCCTTGTAATTGTCCACCCCGATTACCAGTGCCCACCGCTTTGTTTTCCCCGGCCACTCCGCTAGTTGACCAGACGGTTGCACTCGCAGGTTCCGACTGTCTGTTTGCGCGGCCTGCGCCATCACTGAACCAGGTTTTGGAACAAGCATTAAGGCGGTCGCCAGGATTATCGTGAGCATCTGGGTCTTAAAGGTTGACGGTTTCTTTCTCATAATTCACTGCCACTCCGTTTGTCTGCCTAACGTGCAAGCTCAGCCGCCGTTTTTTGCCGCAGCGAAGCAGGGGCAAAACGGTCGGCTGGAGTACCTTGTTAGAGGGCACTCTCTAGCCTCGCCTGATGCGACGATTACTTAGGCACGCTGAAAATAGCGAGCCGCTTGTTACCGATGTTGATTGTGTGCAGCAGCGTGCCCACGAAAACTCGCTTCCGCCCAGTAACGGCTGCTAGTCTCCAACGTGTTCCTTTCGTCATTCTCTCGCCCTTTGTTGCCTTCTTGCCCCTGATAGTAATTTCGCCAGCCATTGAACTCTCCCTCCGTGCTTCATTGTGACTATCGTCCAGACCATGCGAGGGGCTCGCTCCTATCGGAGCGTATGCCCGCAGAGCTTGCAGTGTTCATGCCCGTGCGCGCAGTCCTTGCATGTGAAATGACCTTTCGTACAGGTCCTGCCTCCCGACAGAGGTTTGTCTTTACCGCACGTATCACAAGTTCGCCCTGACATTATTGTCCCCCTTGGGTTTGACTGTGACGATTCTCTTACAACGCCAGCCGGAAACCATGAGTAGGTCTGACCGCTCCGGCGGCTATGGTGACGCGCACAGAGGGTATCAAGATCGGTTTGCGGGCGCAACTCTATGCCAGGGTCACATCATAAGCGAGCCGAATGAGTTCTGGATTTCCATATGACGCGACGGTCCCTTCCAAACGCAAACCCAAGGTAAAGCTGAATTCCATGCGTTCTCAACAACTAACACCTCAACCACCACGGGAATGATCATTGGCCGGCGGCCTGTTCCCTTTTTGTCCTCCGTTTCAACGCGATGGAGACAAAGCCTTGGCTTGCCCAAACTTGTTTCTCATTCCCATAGCGATACAACCTTAACGGCTGCGGTTCGATACATCGGCTTATCGCTCTTCTCCGTAGTCACCAATTCGTCAGCATCTAGAATCACGGCAGCAGCCACATGAAGGGCGTCCAGCGCAGCCAGTCCAGAGGCTAGGGCTTCCTTGTACCCTCTTTCGATAACCTCATCCATGGAATCAGCCCAATCGGTCACGGCATCAAATACAGCCTCATAAAACTCAACCTCGGAAGTGTTCTTGTGATAGACAGCCTTAGGCAATACTTCCAACTTCAGGAAGACACTTGAAACGAACTGTCGATTGGGGTCATCAAGAATGTCTAATGCTTTTGTAGCAAGAGGTGCGTTCCCGCGAGCGGCTGCTATCAAAACGCCTGCATCAAGGTAGGTCCTGATCATAGAGACCCATTGTTGAAGCCGCCTCTACGTTCGGCGACTTCCCTTTCGATTTCCTCTCGGGTGAGTAATGGGAGGCCGTCGGCGATAATATTGTTGCGAATAGCCAGGAGTTTCTTACCCAGGGGCGTTCTAGGTGTAAATGGTTCGGGTTCGCCCGTTGCTTCTCTTGTGCTGATCTCAGTATCTGTTTTCATGGCATCACTACCTCGTGCGAATGGTCGTATTGAATCTACCACAATCCACTAAGAGGAGCGAGGTTAGCGAATGATGGTTTCTTCATAGCTTCTCGGCCTATGAAAGAGTTCGTAGTACGGCCTTTGGGCGGAAGTTTGTACCTGGTCACAGTCGGGCCATTGTGCTACAAACTTCCGCCTAAAGGCCGTACTACGAACTCTTCATCCTTGCGAGCGTCGGCTCAGACGACATGTCGACTCCTTAGAGAATTTCAAAACTTTGCGTTGCGGCTACACCTCGACAACCACCGGAATGATCATCGGACGGCGGCCTGTCGCCTTCTGGATGAATCGCTTCAAGGCCACTCGGATCTTCTCTTTGATCACCGCGTAGTCGATCTGCTCTTCGTGAGTAGCACTGGTGACCGTCTGCTCGACCAGTTGCTTTAGCTCAGCTAGCATCTCGCTCGAATCTTCTTCGTGGATGAAGCCTCGCGTGACCAACTCGGGTTCTGACTCGAGCTCTCCCGATGTGGGATTGATCGCGACGATCGCTACGACGATGCCGTCGTATGACAGGTGTTTCCGGTCGCGTACAACCATGTCTTCAACGTGCTCGTAGCTCGAATCGATGAAGGTTCGCCCGACGAATTCCGTTGCGATGATCTCCGCGCTTGATTCGCTAAGCTCTAACACGTCCCCATTTTCGATCACGACGATGTTCTCCGGCTCGACAATTCCCAGCGTCGCCGCCCAATCCCTGTGTCTGTAGAGCTGGCGGTGCTCGCCGTGAATCGGAACCAGAAACCTCGGCCGCGTAGCTTCGATCAGTATCTTCAAATCTTCCTGGCTGCCGTGACCCGACACATGGACCCGCGCAACGCTTGAGTCGATCACCTGCGCGCCGCGCTTGTAGCAGTGCGAGATCAAGCGCGAGATCGCCGGCTCGTTGCCGGGTATCTGCCGCGCCGACAGCACGACCAGATCGCCTTCGCCGACTGAAAGGTTCTTGTGCTGATCGGTCGCAAGCTTGGTCATCGCCGACATCGGATCGCCCTGACACCCTGCGACGAGGAGCAACAACTGATCGTCGTCCATCTGCCGAGCGTCCGACGGGCTGACGAATATACCGTCAGGCACGTCGAGCTGCCGGAGACTGTCGGCGACCTCGACGTTGCGCAGCATGCTTCTGCCGAGAAGCGAGACCCGCCGCCCGTAGTCTCGAGCGAGGTCCAGCACGATCTGAATTCGGTGAACTGAACTTGTGAAACAGCTCAGGACAATTCGCCCCTGCGCTTCTTCGAATACTTTTTCGAGCGCCGGAATGACCGCGCGCTCAGATTGCGTGCGGCCGGGGCGTTCGGCATTGGTCGAATCCGCCAACAGCGCGAGCACACCCCGGTCGCCGTATTCGGTAAGCCGCTCGAGATCAGTCGGAGGCCCCACCACGGGCGTTTCGTCTATCTTGAAATCACCTGAATGAATCACCACTCCAACCGGAGTGGTGATCGCCACCGACGTGCATGAAGTGAGGCTGTGAGTGACATGTATCCACTCGACCTCGAAGTTGCCGAGCTTCACTCGCTGGCGAGGTTCGACGGTATGTAGATCCGTCTTCTTAAGTATGCCGTGCTCCGCAAGCTTGTTCTCGACAAACGCCAGTGTCAGGTGAGTACCGTACACAGGAACGTTGACTTCCTTGAGCAGAAACGGCACCGCGCCGATGTGGTCTTCGTGTCCGTGAGTCAGGATGATGGCTGAAATCTCCTCGCGATACTGATCGATAAACGAGAAGTCGGGAATGACAATATCAACGCCCGGCGCGTCCTCCTCGGGAAAGCCCATGCCCGCATCGATGATGATCGTTTCGCCCCCACAGCGCATCGCCATCATGTTCATCCCGAACACACCTACGCCGCCGAGGGGTATTATTTCGAGTTTATCTTTCGTCATATCTTCCGCGGTTAGAACTCAACAAACACCGTGGGATAGTGTGACAGGTCAAGTTTTTCCAGTTCAGGAACTAGACGGATGCCCCACTGCTGCATTGCCAACGCCCCAAACAATACTTCGATTTGCTTTCCGTCATCGTCCTTCCCGATATGGTCAATCACCATTGCGTGAGTCGATATCGGCAAGCCCTCAACTTCCGCCTCGAGCACAGCCGCCTTTTTGCTTTCTTGAATCGCTCCACCAAGCGCAGTGCGGATTGGGTGAGAGATGTCCGATGTGGTCAACCTATCGGCGACCGCCGGAATGATGTAAGTATTGCGGGCGCCGCTGTCAAATAGTGTCCAGCTTTCCCGCCCCTGAACGTTAATCATCTGACGTATCCGAACCATACTTACCTCCTATGTATCGTAGACTGTCCAGTCTGCGTGCCTTCCACGTTCGGGCGTCGTCGACACCAGGCGCAGACTGGACAGTCTACGCTACTTCTTCCGAACAACGAGTATAGCAACATCAGCGCGCTGGTCGAACAGACATTTCGCTTCATTCGCGATAAAGCGCCGCGCACAACGCGGCAAACTCACCAAGCGACAGAGTCTCCGCGCGGCGCCGCGATGCCACGCCGGCAGCTTCCAGAGCCGATTCCACGGGTTGCTTGAATTCGAGCGATCGTGCTCCAGCTTTCAGGTTGTTCAGAATCGTCTTTCGCCGTTGAGCGAACGCGGCCCGCACGAGCGCGAAGAACCGCTCTTCGTCTGCGACTTCAACTGCCGGACGCTCGCGCACTGTCAGGCAGATGACTGCCGACTGCACTTTGGGTTCGGGGGTGAACGCCGACGGCGGGACCTCAAAAAGCTTCGCCGCGTCGCAGTAGTACTGCACTCTCACCGACAGGTAGCCGTACTCCTTGCTGCCCGGACCGGTCGTTATTCGGTCGGCTACTTCTTTCTGAAGCATCAACGTCATATCGAATAACCGGTGGCGGCCGAGCGGGAGTAGTTTCTCGATTATCGGAGTCGAGATGTAATACGGCAGATTAGCCACCACTCGAACGCGTCTCCGATCCGGATAGTCGCGTCGCGGAGGATGAAGCATCGACATCGCGCTCTTCGTGAACTCAACCCAATCCATATTAAGCGCGTCGCGGTTGACGACCGAAAAGTTGTCAGTCTTTACCGTACGGTACAGCTCATCAACAAAGCGGGCATCGATCTCGACGGCAACCACATAGCCGCTCTGTTTAGCGAGCAGACGTGTGAGAGCGCCCGCGCCCGGCCCAATCTCAACGATGATGTCGTCTGCAAGAGGCGAGACTGAGTCGATGATTCGACGCGCGACCCGTTGGTCGGAAAGGAAGTTCTGGCCCAGACTCTTTTTGGCTCTTATCAATTCGTCTTTTACGCGACTTCGCGAAAGCTCGGATAGCCGGTGAATTCGGTATAGCCTTCCGCCTCGGCGACGCTGACTTCTTCGAGATCGAATTCAAGATCCGCGAAAGCTAACCGCGTCGCCGTGGCGTCTTTCCCTTTCGAGCCCGGGACGGCGAGCGTCAGCTTGTCGAGCTGTTCGAAACTCTTCGGCGCGCTTGGATCAATCACGCCCGGCAAGAGAAGGACGCTGGTGACACTGATTCGCGCCAGCGCTTCGAGCAGCGAACCAAGCTCTCTCTGCGCGCCAGACAGCCTGTTCACCGGCGCGTTCGAAGCTTCCTCAAAAACTCCCGCCGGCTTACCGGCATCGCGCAGAATCTCTGATGACGCCAGCGAAAGATTGATCAGAGTCAGGTCTTCATCGGTCTCTCGCTTTATCGCGTCGTATCGGGCCAGCAAGTCCGCGGTCCCAACAATCACAGGTGGCCTGTGATGTTGCCCGCCAAGCCGGTTATCGATCAGCAAGCTGTTCAGTTCGGTCCTCGAACTGAGCACGATAGCGTCGTACTCGGCTGCCGCTGCGATAAAGCCACGCGAGGGCATCCAACCCCTGAGCGAGCCTAACTCATCACCCGGGTATTCGATCACGCCATGGATGAAAGGCGTATCAACCGTGACGAACTTGAAGTAGGTTTCGTTTAGCCGGAGGGCTTCTTCCTCACAGAGCCCTACTTCGACTTCGATTCCAGCCGCGCGCAACTGCTCGAGGCCTCGACCGCTGACCCGCGAAAACGGGTCCTTGGTGGCGATCACGGCGCGCGCGATCCCGGCCTCGATCAAGGCGTCGGTGCAAGGCGGAGTGCGGCCGAGATGACAGCACGGCTCGAGGTTACAGTACAGCGTCGAGCCGCGCGCTTGCTTCCCAGCCATCTCGATGGCGTAAGTCTCGCCGTGCTTGAGCAGATCGTACCGGTGATAACCTTCTCCGACGATGCGCCCGTCTTTTACAAGAACGGCGCCGACCATAGGGTTCGGGCTTACCATCCCAGCGCCACGCTGCGCCAGCTCAAGCGCTCGCTTCATCAAGGTCTTATCGGCTTCAACAATGTCCATAGTTGTTCGAGCGGCCTGGGAGCGCAGGCATCCCTGCCTGCATTGTCATTGCGCGAGAGAAAAGCAGGCAGGGATGCTTGCGCTCCCAGAACAACCTTACACCTTGTATCTAGCTTTGAGCGGCACTTCGTAGCCCTTCAGAAAAACGTTCTCCAGCTTCATCGAAGGCGAGGCCGTGAACTCGAACCCGTGATTTGCGCCGCGAACGAGCTTCGGATAACCCGCAGCCGCAATCATCGCCGCGTTGTCAGTGGTAAGAATCGGGCTCGGATAGTAGACCGGCGCGCCGAAGTCTTCGGCGTCTATAGCCGACCTCAACGCGCTGTTGCAAGCTACGCCGCCTGCGAGAATGATCGTCCGCGGATGATGTCGCCGCACCGCCTCTCGCAATCGCGCGAGCAAAGAGCGCACAACTTTGTCTTGAAAGCTCGCGACAAGATCGACGATCTTCTGATCCGGCTCGCCGCCGTTTGCAACCGGCTCGATTCCCTTCTCTCTCACGTAGCGAAGCACCGCCGTCTTCAGTCCGCTGAAGCTGAAGTCAAGATTGGTTGAGTCCATTCTTGGAAGCGTAAACACCAGATCAGCCGCGCCCGGATCGCCGGACTTCGCAAGCCGGTCGATCACCGGGCCGCCCGGATAACCGAGCCCAAGCAACTTCGCGACTTTGTCGTAGGCTTCCCCCGCCGCGTCGTCTCGCGTTCGACCCAACGTGGCGTAGCTGCCTTCTTCCGGCATGAGGAAAAGCGTAGTGTGCCCGCCCGACACGATCAACGCAACCGCGGGATACTCGACCGGAGGACTTTCAAAGGCGACAGAGTAAATGTGTCCTTCGATGTGATTAATGCCGACGATCGGCTTATCGGCGGCCATCGCCAGCGACTTAGCGAAGCTGATACCCACTAGCAGTGAGCCGATCAACCCCGGCCCGCAAGTCACCGCTATGCCGTCGACGCATTCCAGCGTGACACCGGCTTCGGCGAGCGCGCTTTCCACCACCGGCGCGATGCGATCGAGGTGCTCGCGCGAAGCGAGCTCCGGAACGACTCCGCCAAACGGCGCGTGAGTCTTCACTTGAGACGCGATGACGTTGGACTTGATGAGCCGGCCGTCTTCGATCACAGCCGCCGCGGTTTCATCGCACGAGCTTTCTATGCCGAGAACTAACATTCGAAGTCATTCTACACGACGAGAGAGTCGCGTCGAAGTCCAGGGTAGGAGTCAGGATTTGCCACGAAGACACGAAGACCCAAAGGTTCACAAAGGGTTTCGTGGTCCTTTGAGTCTTCGTGTCTTCGTGGCAAATCCCGGCTGCTGCTCTCTCTGCCTGGCGGCCTAGCTTCTGACGTAGTAGCATACGCGCGATTTCCAGACGGAGAACACAATGAAAGCAGCCATCGTTCGTGAGTACAAACAGCCGCTCCAAATCGAAGACACCGAAACTCCGGTGCCGGGCCCCGATGAAGTGCTGATCAAGGTGGAAGCCTGCGGCGTTTGCCATTCTGATCTACACATTGCCGAAGGCGACTGGACTCACCTGCTCCGCATCATCAAGCGCCCGCTCATTCCCGGGCACGAAGCCGTGGGCCGTATCGTTCAGAAGGGTGACGCGGTAAACAACCTAGACATCGGCGACCGCGTCGGCGTGGCTTGGACTCACTGGACCTGTGGCGAGTGCGAGCTTTGCAAAGAGGGTCACGAGAATCTTTGCTCCAAGCAGATGATAACCGGCGCGACCGTTGACGGCGGCTACGCCGAGTTCATCAAGGCGAAAGCTTCACATGTATTGAAAGTACCCGATGCATTAACCTCGGAGGAAGCCGCACCGTTGTTTTGCGCAGGCGTGACCGTTTACCACGCAATAAAGAAATCTGGCATCAAGCCGCGCCAACGGCTCGCGGTGTTTGGCGTTGGCGGGCTCGGACATCTCGCCGTTCAGATCGCAAAATGCTTCGGGGCTCAAGTGATTGCTATCGACATTGCCGATGACAAACTAGAATTCGCGCGACGGCTGGGCGCCGACATCACTATGAACGCGGCGAATGAGGAGGTCGTGAAGCAGATTCGCAAGATGGGCGGCGCTCACGTAGCAGTGGTCACTTCGGCCGCGAAGGCTGCGTACGACCAGGCATTCTATGCCGTGCGTTCGAGCGGAGTGTTAATGGTCGTTGGGATGCCCGCCGAAGATCTGTCGTTCCCGGCGATAATGATGCGCGAGATCAGCATTATGTCATCGGCGACAGGTACTCGCGAAGACATGCGTGAAGTGTTGGAGCTCGCGGCGGCAGGACGGGTCAAATGTCAGGTCGAAACGCGGCCTCTCGAGCAGGTCAACGAAGTGTTCGAAGATATGCGTCGCGCCAAGATCACGGGGCGCGTCGTACTAACGATGAGTTAGACCACGGATGACGCGCATCTGATCCGTGCTAATCCGTCGGACCCGCGTCGTCCGGCGCCTATTCCCCTTAGGCCAGAGTCACCTTGGTCATCGAGTCGCCCGCGCGAAGTTGCTTGGCCGCATCCATCCCGTCGATGACTCTCCCGAACACGGCATAGTTCATATCCAGGAAAGCCGCCGGGCCAAGCGTGATGTAGAACTGACACGAAGCGCTGTTGGGATCTTGAGACCTTGCCATCGCGACGGCGCCGGCATCGCCATGCTTCAAGTCAGGCGTCACTTCGAGCTTGATCCTTCGCTCGCGCCCGGTCTGCGGATCGACAAATCCTCCGGTGCCGTTGCCTCGCGGGTCGCCGCCTTGAATGACAAAGCCCGGCTCGTAGCGGTGGAACTTCAAGCCGTCATAGAAGCCACGCTCAACCAGATCGATGAAGTTCCCCGCGGTGATCGGAGTTTTGTCTTCGTAGAGCTCGATAGTGATAGGGCCGTGGCTGGTTTGGATTATTGCTTTTCGGTTTGGCATGTTAATCCCTTCCTTGAGTTTGAAGTTGAAGACTCTAGCATCCGCTCAAGACGTTTAACAAGCAGGCACGGCTCGGAGGAGCGACCTGCCAGTAATGGCCTTGTCCCTCAAGCTCGCGGTCGGGAAGGTGGGCTTGCCCCCGCGTGCCGAATGAAGGACAAA
>JBBPIG010000001.1:407125-482125 GCA_038040445.1 Acidobacteriota bacterium
CCCGCCCTTTTTGGGCATTGCCCCCCTTGGGCGGTTTGTGTAGGGTGGGTTGGCCCCCGTGTGCTCTCTCTGGAACAAACAGCGGGGGCAAGCCCACCTTCCCGACCGCGAGCTTGACCAGTTTGCTGATCACCGACTCTACCGAAGCCTGCGATCGGCGGAACGCGACCTTTCCTATAGCTAGCGCGTGCTTTGGAGACCCTGGCTCCGAAGGACCGGCCCAAGGTATCGCAACGATTGCCTAGCCTCGGTTCGGCGCTTATACTCGTGCACTTCATCCAGCAAATCGAGGAGCATCAATGAACGTCACTCATCTCCACTGTTCAGCGTGCGGCACTACATATGAACCGAGAAAGCTTTACAACCTGTGCGAGTGCGGCAAGCCGCTGATGGTCGCCTACGACCTCGAGGCTGCAGCGCGAACTCTCACACGCGAATCGCTTGCCGGCCGCGAGCCGAACTTATGGCGCTACCGCGAGGTGTTGCCGCTCGAAGACGATCAGAACAAGCTCACGCTGGGCGAAGGGATGACGCCGCTGTTGAAGGCCGAACGATTGGGCGCGAAGCTCGGCTTGTCGAACCTCTTCATCAAGGACGAAGGCGTAAACCCGACCGGTTCATTCAAAGCTCGGGGGATGGCGGTCGCGATCTCGATGGCGAAAGAACTCGGAGTCAAGCAGCTCGCCGTACCGTCGGCCGGCAACGCGGCGGGAGCGCTTGCGGCTTATGCGGCGAAGGCCGGCATACCGGCTTTCATCTTCATGCCGCGCGATACTCCCAAGGCCAACATTATCGAGTGCCAGCAGACCGGCGCTCACGTAACCTTAATCGATGGATTGATCACCGACTGTGGAAAGATCATCGCCGAAAGAAAGTCGGCGGAAGGCTGGTTCGACGTTTCAACGTTGAAAGAACCTTATCGAGTCGAGGGCAAGAAGACGATGGGCTACGAGCTGGGGGAGCAATTCAACTGGGAGCTTCCCGATGTGATTTTTTACCCGACCGGCGGCGGCACAGGTTTGATAGGGATGTGGAAGGCGTTTGACGAGATGGAACGGATGGGCTGGATCGACTCACGGCGCCCGAGAATGGTTACGGTTCAAGCGGAAGGCTGCGCGCCTATCGTGAAGGCCTTCGCGGCAGGGGCAACCGAGGGCGTGGATGTTCCCGATGCTCATACCGTGGCATCCGGGTTGAGAGTCCCAAAAGCGGTCGGCGATTTCATCATGCTCGACATCTTACGTAGGAGCGGCGGCACAGCGGTGTCGGTGACTGATGAAGAGTTGATTGCGGCAGTGAAGGAAATCGGATCGGCCGAAGGAGTCTTCGCGGCGCCTGAAGGAGCAGCGTGCCTCCCTGCATTGAAGACGTTGCTCGAACGAGGTCTTGTCGATCGCAGTGAGAGGATCGTCTTGTTCAACACCGGCACAGGTGTAAAGTACCTCGAGGCGTTCCCTCAATGAGCCCGCAATTCTTCGAACCGTCCCGGCACTCCACCTAAAAAGCGTAGACTCTTCTTGAGGAGCTTACGCAAGATTAACACTTCACCCCACGGGATTCTGAGAGCCGGCGAGCTGAGCGCGTCACCGGCTAACCTTAGCGAGCGAGTTTCGAAGCTCATCGCGCCGTGCGATAATCTCAAAGGACGCACAAAGGGGGGAATGGCTCATGCTCTGGAGAGACCGACGACAAAGCGACAACGTTGAGGATCGGCGAGGTGTTTCACGCGGAGGGATGGCCATCGGAGGCGGGCTCGGCGGTATCGTGGTCCTGGTGATCGCACTCCTGCTTGGCGCAGACCCGCGGCAGTTGTTGGAACAAGCCCAAGGCGAAGATCCGGGCTCAGGCCCCGCGACCTCGCGCCCGGCGAACCCTGAGGAGGCGGAACTCCGAGGGTTTGTCGGGGCAGTACTCGCCGACACCGAGGACGTTTGGACTGACATCTTTCGCCAATCGGGCAAGCAATACAGGGTACCCAAGCTTGTTCTGTTCACCGACCAGGTCCGTTCCGGGTGTGGCGTCGCCGGCGCCGCGGTCGGTCCGTTCTACTGTCCGGGCGATCAGAAGGTTTACATTGACCTCGGATTCTACCGCGAGTTGAAAACGCGGTTTCGCGCTCCGGGAGACTTTGCGCAGGCGTACGTGATCGCACACGAAATCGGCCACCACATCCAACACCTCCTTGGTACGATGGAGAAGGTGAATAGCGCCCAGGGCGGCATGAGAAAAGAAGGGGCGAATCAGCTCTCGGTCAGACTCGAGCTTCAAGCTGATTTCCTCGCCGGGGTGTGGGCGCATTACGCAAAAATACGAGGCATCGTCGAGCCCGGAGACATTGAGGAAGCGCTTGGGGCGGCAAGCGCCATCGGCGACGACCGGCTCCAGCGCGAATCTCAGGGGCGCGTTGTGCCTGACTCTTTCACCCACGGCACGTCCGAGCAACGCGTCCGCTGGTTTCGAAAGGGATTTGAGAGCGGTGACATTCGCCAGGGAGATACCTTCGGCGCTACGAGCCTTTAGGCGAAAGCGGAAGCGAGCCTGATTAATCCAGGCTCTGACGACGGAGTCAACGTCACGACGGCCTTTTACGGGACAACTCCAAATAGCCATCAGTCGGGAATCAGCCGCTTAGCCGCCGATGAGACCAGTGTTTGAATCTGGTCAAGGTGTTCCTGGCTATCTGCCTCGAATCGCATCACGATAACCGGCTGCGTGTTCGAAGCGCGCACCAATCCCCAACCGTGTTCGAACAGAATCCGCGCGCCGTCGAGGTCGATCACCTGATGAGTCTTCTTGAACTCTGCGGTTAGAACTCGAACCACTTCAAACTTCTTCTCGTCCGGGCAATCGACTCGAATCTCAGGCGTGGACACCATGCGCGGAAGATCAGCCAGAAGCGCCGAGAGCGGCCGCTCGGTGTTAGTTAGTATCTCGATCAATCTTGCTCCCGCGTAGATTCCATCGTCGTAGCCGAAATACCGGTCGGCAAAAAACAGATGCCCGCTCATCTCGCCTGCCATCGCGGCATTGGTCTCCTTCATCTTCGCTTTGATCAGCGAGTGGCCAACCTTCCACATGATCGGGTTGCCGCCGTGACGAGCGATGTCGTCGAACAACGTCTGCGAGCACTTCACCTCGGCGATGAACGTTGAGCCCGGACTTTTCTTCAGAATCTCGCGCGAGAAGATAACCATCAACTCATCGCCCCAGACGATTCTTCCCGTTTCGTCCACGACTCCGATTCGATCGGCGTCGCCGTCGAACGCGATTGCCAGATCCGCCTTGTGCTCGCGCACAGCGTCGACGGCGAAGCGCATGTTCTCTACGACGGTGGGATCGGGGTGATGATTCGGGAATTGGCTGTCGGGTTCACAGAACAACTCGATGACCTCGCAACCCAGGTCTCGATAGAGCGGCGCGCCAATAAACCCGCCCATTCCGTTGCCTGCATCGACGACGACTGTTAGCGGCCGCGGTCCAACTTTTATGCTCGACCGGAGGTGTTCGCGATAGGCGGAGACGACGTCGCGATCTTGCATGGCGCCGCGGCCGCCAGCGAAGCTTCGCGACAAGGCGATGCGCTTGATCTCCGCGATCTGTTCGCCGAAGATGGTGCTCTTCCCCAAGCACACCTTGAAGCCGTTATTGTCGGCGGGATTGTGACTCCCGGTTATCATCACTCCTGCGTCCACTGGCTGGGTGAACAGCGTGAAGTAGAGCACCGGCGTGGGCACCATTCCAACGTCAAGCACGTCGCAGCCGGTCTCGAACAGCCCGCGAATCATGATGTCGCGAAAACGCGGAGAGCTTTCGCGCGCGTCGCGGCCGAGACTCACGTGAGTAGCGCCGTTCGCCCGGAAGAAGGTGCCGAATGCACGAGCCAGGTCGTACACTGTCTCATCCGTGAGGTCCTTATCCACAACTCCCCTGATGTCATACTCGCGAAAGATGTGCTCGTTCACCTGGTCTTCTCCCTTTTCGTCAATGATTCTTGCGCACCGGCGGGCAAAGGGCAACGAAGCGGTTCAGGGTTTCGGGTTCAGGGTTCAGGGTTCGTGGTTCAGAGTTCTTGCTTCAAAGCGTGTTGCTCCCTAAGCGGAGAACCCGGAACTCTGAACGCGGAACCCTGAACTCGGAACCTTTTTGTTGTTCGATTGTGGGCAATCCAATTCCCACAAGCGGAAAGCGCGAACCGTCTTCCGCGCTTCGGTAGCGATTAAGCCGCGCAATTTCGCCGCTAGTCTCGGCGTTTTCGAGTGGCACGTAACTTGGCTAGTATGATCTTTCGATTCGCTTGGATTTCTTTGGCCGCAGCGTTGTTTCGTGTATCATCACCTTAATCGAACGCCACAAGATCCGGCGAGACCATGTTTGGAAATATAGGAGTTCAGCCATGATCGCGTTACGCAACCTTGAGAAGTTTTTCGAATCAGGCGTGGGTAAGACATTCGTGCTTCGCCGCGTAAACATAGACATCAAGGCGGGCGAGTTTGTTTCGATAATGGGGCCCTCGGGCGCCGGCAAATCTACACTGCTTCACATCCTTGGCATGCACGATAGTTCGTGGACCGGCGAGTTCAACTTTCTCGAACAACCGGTTCACAAACTGGGCAAGAAGGAGCGAGCCGACCTTCGCAACAAGAACATCGGCTTCGTGTTTCAGAGCTATCATCTGCTTGATCACATGACCGTCTACGAGAATCTCGAGGTACCGTTGTCTTACCGGGACGTCAAAAAAGCAGAGCGCGAAAGCATCGTCTGCGACGTGCTCGACCGTTTTCAGATCGTCGGCAAGCGAAATCTTTATCCGACTCAGTTATCAGGCGGCCAGCAACAGTTGGTCGGCGTCGCTCGCGCGGTCATAGCGAACCCAAAGGTGATTCTTGCAGACGAGCCGACCGGCAACCTGCATTCGGACCAGGGCAAAGAAATCATGGAATTGTTCAAGAGGCTCAACGAGTCAGGCACGACTATCATTCAGGTTACGCACTCTGAAGTGAATGCCTCCTACGGACACCGGATCATCAAGCTGAGGGACGGTTGGGTGGTGAATGACTGAAGAAGGCAAAAGGACAAAGGCAAAAGGCAAAAGTAAGATGGCCATGTCATATTGCGGCGCCGGGCTCGGTGGAGCGCGAACTTTTTCCTTTTGCCTTTTTACTTTTGCCTTGTTTCCTTGTCCGCTTCTGAACACGGAGTTCCCAGAATTGAAAAGCCAGATGGCTTACGCGCAGCGTCGCGGTTGTGTTAAGATGAAGCACGCAACGAGTTAAGCCGGGCCGTCCCGATGGCACGGAACTTCCTTAGAAGTAGTTGGAGGAAGCATGGACATACCGCGTAAATCTGCAGCCAAGAAGCGTCGAGTTCGAAGAATCCTGTACGCACTTACGGCGGTGGTCGCCGTAGCGCTGATAACCGTGGGCGTGTCGAAACTGAAGCCCGCCGCTCCCAGCGTTGACCGTGATACTCTGTGGAACGGCACAGTCGTGCGTGGATCGATGCTTCGCCAGGTTCGTGGTTTGGGCACGCTGGTGCCTGAAGAGATTCGCTATGTTCCGGCTATCAGCACGGGCCGAATTGAGAAGAGACTCGTCCAGCCCGGCGCGCAGGTCAAAGCCGATACCGTTTTGTTCGATTTGACCAATCCCGAAATACAGCAGGCCTTTGTTGACGCGGAGTCTCAACTTCGCGGCGCGGCGGCGAACCTCACGACTTTGAAGGTCCAACTCGACAAGCAAATCCTCGATCAGGAGGCAACCCTCCTCCAGGCGAAATCCGACTTCAACAAAGCAAAGATGCAGTTTGAAGTGAACGACTCTTTAGGCAAGAAAGATTTGAAGTCAAGGCTGGAAGTGGATTTGTCGAGAATCACTGCGCAAGACGCCGAGAATCGCGTCGGGCTGGAAACCAAACGCCTGGCCGCCAGCCGCGAGGAGGCCAAAGCCAGGCTTGCCGCCGAAGATGAGAAAGTTCGCCAACTCAGGGACGCGGTGCAGCTCAAACGCAAACAGCTTGACGCGCTGAAGGTGCGGGCGGGAATCGACGGCGAACTACAGACAGTTGCAGTTCAAGTCGGCCAGCAGGTCACCCTCGGCCAGGAACTGGCGAGAGTAGCAAACCCGAAAAAGCTTAAGGCAGAGTTGAAGATTGCTGAAACTCAAGCGAAGGACATTCAACTCGGCCAGCCGGTGGCGGTTGACACGCGCAACGGAATAATCGCCGGCCGGGTGATTCGGATCGACCCTTCAGTCCAGAACGGCACGCGCACGGTGGACGCATCGCTTGAAGGCGAGCTGCCAAAGGGCGCCGTCCCCGACTTGAGCGTCGACGGCACAATCCAACTAGAGAAGCTCGATAACATACTGTACGTCAATCGGCCCGTACACGGACAGGAGAACGCGACGGTCGGCATCTTCAAGGTCGACCCGGATAAGGCAGGTGCGGCCCGCGTTCAGGTCAAGCTGGGCCGCGGCTCCGTTACGACGATTGAAGTTCTTGATGGCCTTAAAGAGGGTGATGTAGTGATCCTCTCGGACACGTCCCAGTGGGACAACTCAGATCGAATTCGTCTGAACTGACAACCGACTAAACTCTTGGGAGGAACGAAACCAAATGAGTGCTAGCGACCAACCGCTGCTTCGGCTCGACGGTGTAACTAAGGTATTTCTCACCGACGAGGTTGAGACCCACGCCCTTTCAGGCATTCACATGGAAATCAAGAAGGGCGAATACATCTCGATTGCCGGGCCCTCGGGCTGCGGCAAATCGACGTTGCTATCCATTCTCGGTTTGCTGGATTCGCCAACCGACGGAACCTACTCGCTGGCGGGCAAGCCGGTTTCGGACCTGCCGCTGTCTGAACGCGCGCGAGTTCGAAACCGTGAGATCGGTTTCATTTTTCAAAGTTTCAATCTGATCGGCGACCTCAATGTTTTCGAAAACGTCGAGTTGCCGTTGACCTATCGCGGCACCAAGGCCGCCGAACGCAAGAAGCGAGTGATGGAAGCGCTCGAACGCGTTGGCATGGCTCACCGCGCCAAGCACCTTCCGAGTCAGCTCTCCGGCGGTCAGCAGCAGCGCGTCGCTGTCGCCCGAGCCGTGGCCGGCGATCCGTTGATACTGCTTGCGGACGAGCCTACCGGAAATCTCGACTCGACAAACGGCGAAGCGGTGATGGAATTGCTGCGCGAATTGCACGGGCAAGGCGCGACTGTCTGCATGGTCACCCACGATCCCCGATACGCGCGGCACGCGGACCGGCAAGTACATCTTTTCGACGGCCGCGTCGTGGACGAAGAGCACGAACCCAAGGCTGAGCACGAGATGCAGGAAAGCGGCTTCGAGAAGGTCTAGTGGCGCAGGCCCGGTTTGCGTGACGTTTACTCGCCGGAAAATATTGAAAATTGAAAATTGCGAATTTCGTGACCTTAGCATCTTTTTCGGATCCCACAATTTTCATTTTTCGTTTTTCAGTTTTCAATTTTCAATGCGGTTGCCATTGCACAGGCTAGAGTCTGCGCCAGCAAATGCAGGCCTTCACACATATTGATCTCGCCCCCCGGCCCTACTTCCGACCAACCTGCGGAGCCGTAAAACGCGGCTAGTCTTAGACCAGTACTGAGGTTAGTATTTAAGCACGACTGTTGCGAATCACATATGAAAGCGCTCGACTCATTCACACCCAGAGTGTTGATTGCAGACGATCAGCCGGACGTCCTGGAAGCGCTCCGTCTGCTCTTGAAGTCCGAACGATATCAGATTGAAACAGTCAAGAAGCCTGCCGACATTATCAGATCGATCGAGGAGCGAGACTTCGACGTTCTGTTGATGGACCTCAACTACACCCGCGACACGACGTCCGGGCAGGAAGGCCTGGACTTGCTTTCTCGGATTCAAAAGCTCGACAGCACTTTGCCGGTGGTTGTGATGACTGCTTGGAGCAGCGTCGACGTCGCGGTCGAAGCGATGCGACGCGGGGCGAGCGATTTCATTCAGAAGCCCTGGGACAACGCCAGGCTGCTGACCATTGTGCACACTCAGGCGGAACTCGGTCAGGCGCTGAGAAGGGGCCAGCGGCTCGAAGCCGAAAACCGCATACTTCGCGACGAAGGAAAACCGAAACTAATCGCCGAATCGCCGGCCATGCAACCGGTCCTTCAGATTATCGAACGCGTCGGCGCTTCTGACGCGAACGTTCTGATCACCGGCGAGAACGGCACAGGCAAGGGAGTCGTCGCTCAGACGCTTCACGTCATGTCCAGCAGGACTTCCAAACCGATGGTCACCGCCAACGTAGGCGGACTGTCCGAGGGCGTGTTTGAAAGCGAGATGTTTGGGCACGTCAAAGGCGCATTCACCGATGCGAAGGCAGATCGCGTTGGGCGATTCGAGATGGCTGAAGGCGGCACGCTGTTTCTGGACGAGATCGCCAACCTTCCAATAAAGCACCAGAACAAGCTTCTGCGCGTCCTCGAGACCGGCGAGTTTGAGCGCGTCGGCTCTTCAAAGACGCGGCGGTCTGACGTGAGAATAATCTCAGCAACCAACGCCGATCTCGGCGAAGAAGTCTCAGCCGGCCGCTTCCGCCAGGATTTGCTCTTCCGGCTCAACACAGTCGAGATCCATTTGCCGCCGCTTCGCGACCGCCGGGAAGATATTCCGCTAATGGCTATGCACTTTCTTCGCCAGCATGAACGGCACTACCGCAAGAACGTCGAAGGTTTCCACCCCGCGGCGATGCAGGCGCTGTTGAAACACGCGTGGCCGGGCAACGTGCGCGAGCTTGACCACGCGGTCGAGCGTGCCGTGCTAATGGCCCTGGGCGCCAGTTTGGAGGCTCGCGATTTGGGCTTGCAGTCTGGGCGCGAGGTCTCGCGCCGGCTGGAGGACATGAGCCTGGAAGAGGTCGAGGGCTTCTTGATTCAGAGAACGCTTGCGCAGTGTGACGGCAATGTGAGCCGCGCGGCGGAGAAGCTCGGCCTCAGCCGCAGCGCTCTCTACAGACGGCTCCAACGGTTCGGGCTATGAAGAGCCTCAAGGTACGGCCCATGCAGACTGCCTCGTCGCCGGTCGTCCCTGGCGGCCTCAAGGATGAGCGGCCGGCTGACGAAGATCGCCCGGCTGCCGAGCACGTTGCCGAGGCACAATCGGAGAATTCATCTCCCAAATCCTCCAACGAAATTGCGGCGAATTCCAGGGCCCTGCGCACAGCGAAGGGTTCATCGAGCGCGAAATCGGCGCCGCGACCCTCACACCGCTACTTCACTGCCAAGCACGATCGCCGGATACTGCTTATGGCGCTTGCGGCAGGATTTCCGGCAGTGCTCATCGCGCTCATTCTGCTCTGGGACGGTGCATACCCGGCAAGGGTCCAGTGGACGCTTACTGTAGTGATCATCGGTTTTTGGTTTGGCTTCTCGCACGCGGTGCGCGAGCGCGTCGTGTTTCCGCTACAGACTCTTTCCAACTTGCTTGCCGCGCTGCGCGAAGGCGACTTTTCTATTCGCGCGCGAGGTGCTGCTCGAGACGATGCTCTGGGCGAGGCGATGCTCGAGGTCAATTTCCTGGGGCAGATTTTGCGTGAGCAGCGGCTCGGCGCGTTGGAAGCCACCGCCCTTCTCAGGACTGTGATGGCCGAGATTGAAGTGGCGATCTTCGCATTCGACGGTGAGCAAAAGCTCAAACTGGTCAACCGCGCCGGTGAGCGACTTCTGGCTCAACCTGCCGAGCGGCTCGTGACAAAAAGCGCAAGTGATCTCGGGCTTGCCGATTGCTTGAGCGGCGAAAGCACCCGCACGCTTCAGATGTCGTTTCCTGGCGGCGCGGGGCGGTGGGAGGTCCATCGCAGCATCTTCCGCGAGCGAGGCGCGCCGCACCAGTTGCTTGTGCTGTCCGATCTCAGCCGCGCACTCCGCGAAGAAGAACGTGAGGCATGGCAGCGGTTGGTTAGAGTGCTCGGTCACGAGCTCAACAACTCGCTAGCTCCAATCAAGTCCATTGCCGGTAGCCTTGAAAGCCTGGTCGTTCGCGAGACACAGCCGGCTGACTGGAAGGAAGACATGCGCCGCGGTTTGGGAGTGATCGCCGCGAGAGCCGCATCGCTCAATCGATTCATGGAAGCTTACTCGAGACTGGCTCGGCTTCCCCTGCCAAGACTGCAACCGGTCGCCATCAGCGCGCTGATCAACCGAGTCGTAAGGCTGGAAACTCGGATGAACGTCGAGCTGACCGCCGGTCCTGAGATCACAATCCGCGCGGACGGCGATCAACTCGAGCAACTCCTGATAAACCTTTTGCGCAACGCGGTCGATGCGTCACTCGAAACGGGAGGCCGCGTCAGAGTTGGGTGGCGGCGGATTCTCGGACGAATTGAAGTTTGGGTCGAAGATGAAGGACCTGGACTCTCCAATACCAGCAATCTGTTTGTTCCGTTCTTCACCACAAAGCCGGGCGGCTCCGGAATCGGCCTGGTCTTGAGCCGCCAAATCGCAGAGGCGCATGGCGGGACGCTGACTCTTGAGAACACACGAAAGGGGCACGGCTGTGAAGCGCGACTCCGGCTTCCGATCTAAGGGCAGGGTTCCGGGTTTGTGGTTTCTGGTTTGTGGTTTCTGGCTCAGAGTTCCGGGTTCAGGGTTCAGGGTTCCGACTTGCAGGCTCCAAGAGACTCTGCACCCGAAACCACGATCTCGGACCCCTGAACCCGGAACTACAAACCAGAAACCACAAACCCGGAACTCTGCACCCTGGGAACCTGCTTTGTACAGCCGACTTGTATGACCTGAGAGACCTCAGTATATTCAGATTGGAAAGGAGAAGGCTGATGGTTACTAGAGCAAAGATCGTCGAGGAAATCGAGAAAGTACCTGACGAGTACCTGGAAACACTTTACAGGATGATCAAGGCTCTTGAGGTGAACGGCACGGATGCCGAGTCTGCTGAAGGCGTGATGGCAAGACTGCGGAAGATTAGGATTTCGGCATCGCCAGACCTCTCGATCAAAGCGAACTTGTATGAGTTAGAGGGCGAGGATGCCAAATAGAATCTTCGTTGATACCTCATTCGTGATCGCTCTAATCAACGACAAGGATCAATATCACAGTCAGGCTCAGGCCCTCTCCTATCGATTTGAGAACTCACCACTCGTTACGACTGACGCTGTTCTCCTAGAGATCGGCAATGCCCTCGCGAAGGACTTTAGAGAAGAAGCTATCGAGACTATTAGAGTGCTCCGAAGTGGACAAGAACACTGAAATAGTCAAAATAAGCACAACTCTGTTTGAGAAGGGATTCGAAACATATCAGAAGTATGACGACAAGGATTGGGGTTTGGTGGATTGCATCTCATTCGTTGTTATGTGGGAGGCAGGGGTAGTGGAGGCACTGACCTTCGATAGTGATTTCAAACAGGCAGGCTTCACGATCTTGACTGAGCAAACCTGATCCTCCGCGCTCCAGTCTGGTCTCTGACCTCTGACTTCTGACCTCTGACTCCTGTATCATTCATCCGATGAAAGTTTTCGCAATCGGAGACCTACACCTCGCTGGCGGTACCGGAAAGACGATGGATCGCTACGGCGAGCACTGGCGTGACCACGATCAGAAAATATTCGATGCGTGGAAGCGAATGGTCAATGACGAGGATCTGGTGCTGATAGCCGGAGACACCAGTTGGGCGATGCGACTCGAGGAAGCGCTGCCTGATCTTGAACGTATCGGCCAGATGCCAGGGCTCAAGCTGATGGTCAAAGGCAATCACGACTATTGGTGGCAGAGCAAGGCGAAGATGAGCCGCGCGTTGCACCCATCGATCAGAATCATTCAGGCTGACTCGGTCATCGTCAATCGGATCGCGGTAGTTGGCACGCGAGGGTGGACCTGCCCTAACGACTCGCACTTCGAAGAAAAGGACGAGAGGATTTACGAGCGCGAACTGGGACGCTTGCGCTCGGCGCTCGGGACGCTCCGCGGTCACGAGAGCGAGTTCGACGTCTCGATAGTGCTGCTGCACTATCCTCCGACCAACGAAGCTCATCAGCCTTCTGGCTTCACGGAGGTGATTGACGAATACTGCGCAGACGTGTGTGTGTACGGGCATCTACACGGCGACGACATCAGGACGGCTCTTACGGGAGTGCGTGTAAAAACAAACTACAAGTTGGTAAGTGCGGACGCGGTGAACTTCGCCCCTGCGGAGATCGAGATTCAGAGAGTCACTAAACACGAATAACCGGTACTGCCGGCCTCATCGACTCCAAACCCGCGAGCATGTTGGCGAACAATACCCAGCTTTTATCACTGATTTAACCTTTAGCCTACTGCTGTCCTTGTTGTATCATCGTAATCTGCGAACATAGTCTGAGGATAGCCGCGAGGAATGGAATTCACCGTGAATCCATTAGCGCTCGGGCTCGCGTAGACTTATTTGAGGGGAACAACATTGGGGTCACCCCAAGACTCTAGAGAGCTCAGCACGCGAGATCAGGACTGGGCGGCGCTCATCAAGAGAGTTGCCGATGGGGATCAGTTTGCCCTGACGACCCTGTACGACTCGACAAGCCGGCTGGTGTTCGGGCTGATCCTGCGCGTAGTGAGCGACAGGTCCAACGCAGAAGAGGTAGTGCTCGACGTCTACACACAGGTGTGGCGCCAGGCCTCGACGTATGACGCCAAGCGCGGCGCCCCGCTAGCCTGGCTGATGACGATCGCTCGCACGCGCGGGATCGATCGGCTTCGCTTGGGCAAGCATGAGCACCAGAAAAAAGAGTCGCTTGAATCGATAGGCGAGGTCACCGCGACGACCGCAAGCCCCGAGGCGGACACCGTCTCATCCGAGCGAAGGCGACTGGTCCGTTCGGCCCTCGAGGCGTTATCGGCTGAGCAGCGAGAGGTGATTGAGCTGGCCTATTATTCGGGCTTGAGCCACAGCGAGATCGCGCTTCAGCTAGGTCAGCCGCTCGGCACGGTGAAGACGCGAACGCGGCTCGGCATGATGAAACTGCGGGATATGCTTCGCCCAATGCTGGGGGGTCAGCTATGACGGATCGTTTAGCCGCTCACGAGATGACGGATGTTGCAGCGCTGTACGCGCTGGGCGCGCTCTCTCAGCACGAGGCTCGATCCTTTGAAGAGCATCTTGCTGAAGGGTGTGACGCTTGCAGTGCGGAGCTTGAATCGTTCGCGGAGACTGTGAGGGCGTTGGCTTTCAGCGCACGCGATGAACAGCCACCAGCCAGAGTGCGAGCGGAGTTGTTAGCGAGGCTGGGCAAGTTCACCTCCGATCAGCCGGAAGAGTCAGCGAGAGCGGGCGATGCGAAGCAGTTCGTATCGGTCCTCGCTTCTGAAGGCGAGTGGCGCGAACTGCAGAATGGCGTCTTGTTGAAAAAGCTTTACGTGGATCAAGCGGTTGGAGTCGCAACTTCGCTCGTTAGAATGCAGCCGGGCACGGCGTTGCCCATTCATCAACACATTGGCGTCGAACAGTTCTTCATCATCGAGGGTGACTGTAATGTTGCCGGCCAGAGGCTTGGGCCGGGCGACTATCACCGTGCGGAAGCGGGCAGCATCCACCAGACGACCTATACGGTAGATGGCACTCTGTTTCTGCTAGTAGCTCCGGAACGCTATGAGGTGTTGGACGCGCGCTAAGGTCTGGCGCAAGCTACCAGCTTTCGATACCTCAGAGACCCTGCTGGGCCGTAGCGCAAGCTGCCCGGCTCGCGGTAGCGGACTCGCACAAGCCGATTGACGCGAAGGATACATAAGTTTGGACCACCATCGCGTAACTAGAGAAGGCCAGGAGACTGCGGCGCTGTATGCGCTGGGCGCGCTATCGCAGCGTGAAGCCCGCGCATTCGACGTCCATCTGCGCGAGGGCTGTCCGGCGTGCGAGGTGGAATTGAGGCAGTTTCACCAGGTGGTCGGGGTCCTGGGCGTGGCCGCCGCACCGATTGCGCCCCCACCTTACCTGCGCGACCTGCTCGCGGTGCGCATCGAGAAAGAGATTGCAGAAGCGCCACCTGCGTCGGCGTCCGTGATTCCCTTCCCCGAACAAGCCGGCGCTGCTCAACGCAGGGCGGCTCCGGCGCGTTCGTCGTTCAGCCTCACACTCTTGCCGTGGGCCGTTGCCGCTGCGCTCCTGATCGCGTTCGTGTATGCCTTCACGATTTGGCGGACTGAACGCCCGCCCTTGCAGGCGGCGTTCGCAGACAAAGACGTCGCGGCTGCGCTCGAAGAGAATGCCAGACTCAAAGAGCAGCTCAACAAAGAGAGCGCGAAATCCATGGAGTTGGCCCAAATCAACTCAGTGCTCAGCTCGCCTCAGTGGCGAATCATACCGCTCGAGGGACAGGAGCCGGCGCCGGATTCGTCTGCTCGAGTTTACTGGGACGTGCAAGCCAAACGCTGGGTAGTAACGGCGGACTTGCCGCCCGCGCCCGAGGGAAAGGTTTATCAGGTGTGGTTCGTCACGCCTAAAGCAAAGATCAGTGCGGGTCTGATCAATCCCGATAACACCGGTCACGGTTTCATCGTTGCGCAGTTGCCTTCGAACGTCACCCAAATCGCCGCAGCGGCGATCACGCTCGAGCCTGAGGGCGGGTCCGAGCAACCAACTATGCCGATCTATGCCATGGGCAAGACTTCATAGCTGAGCGGCGCCGCGTTGTCTTTTATTTCAACCCATCGTTTCAGCCTCTTGAAATGGAAACTCGTTCGGCCGGTACAAAACCCCCAGACCCTCAAATGATCGGGCTACTTCTGGTGCATGGCATCGGCGCGCAGGAGAGCGGAGATACGACCTCCCAGTTTGTCGCAGGGATTCTCAGAGCTTTTCCTGAAGCTCACTTCAATAAAGACACTCGAACACTGTCGGTCGAATCACGCTTGATTCGGCTGTACGAGGTGTACTGGGCTGATCTGCTGAAGAAAGAGAACAAGGGTAGCTTTAACCAGGACCTAATGACCTCGGTGACGTGGCTCCCGTGGTTGCACTATCGGGCGGGTAGTTATTCGGCCGGCGATTATTCATTCGTCCTCGTCCTGTTCAGGACTCTAGTGCTCGTACCTGTCGGAGTGATTTTTCAGTTGATGTATCAGGGCGCAAGGCTCCTGGCTGCCATATGCCAGGCCATTCGAGACTCTGCTAAAACCGATTCCGGCAGTTCGGGCACGCGACCACCATCCGAGGCAGCACACTCATCCCGGTTTTCATGGCGCCGGATCAAAGCGACCGCGGACGAGGCGAAAGATAGAAGAACGGTTCTGGATGAGATACTGGATGAATACGCAGGCGATGTATTCACCTATGTGGATTCGGCCGGAGGCGCCTGCCGAGAGGGTTCTCAATTCGTCCACACAGCTGGGCAGGTTCACGGCCGATTCTATGCAGCCTTAAATCAAGCCTCCGATGACGGCTGCTCAGAGATTCAGATAGTCGCGCACAGCCTGGGCACGGTTGTCACCCATCTTGCGCTGAGCGGTCATAATCTGACGCGATTCCGGCAAGAAGAGCAGCAACCTGAGACATCCTCCTTGGAGCCGCTCGCTCAACTCACTCGGCTTTATACAATCGGCAGCCCGCTCGAGAAGATTCGTTTTGTTTGGCCCAAGCTGATCACAACGGACCTGATCGGGCGCATGAGATTCGTTGGCGAACGCGCCGAGGTGTTGTCGACCACCAGCTTCCAGGCCGCCGCATACCGTATGAAGTGGGATAACTTTTATGATCCTTTTGATAAGATCTCGGGCAAGCTGAAGCGGTTCGATCATTGGGGTGGAGTGACCAACCACCGCCTGCTGGGCCTCGGCGGGCCCCTGCGCTCGCATGTCAACTATCAATCAAGCCGTGGATTCCTGACAGTCATCAGCGAAGGCCTGGCCGGGAAGAAGGTGACCGTTAAGAACAGTCTCCCCACCAGGGTTAGAAATGTTGTTCTCTCGCTGGGTGAGAACCTGCTGGTGTTGGTTGCTGTCCCCATTACCTTCTTGATCGGTCTCGCAATGGTCCTGTTTCTTGCTGGCGGGATCGCTTACCTCCTTGGCTTGCTCGTTGGCCTATTCGCTTCCGAGCACGCTACGAACGTTTTCAAAGACGTGACGATGCTTTTTCTTGCTGCCTCGCTTGTTCTTGCCTTCACGATAGGTGGGCGAGTGCGAGCCAGCGAAGCACGCAAAAAGTACTGGACGGTTCGCGGGCCGGATGAGGCCGAACGCGCCGCCACTAGCATGGCAGCGCGCAACTGAGGTGAGCCTGACTAACCTAAGGTACAGCCGACTAACTAAGCCGGCCAAAAAGGGGGGCGACTTATTAAGCAAGCCCTTATCACCGATGCCCCGATGTTAGCAGACTCGTTGCGAGTGCGTAGCTGGTGCTACAGCCTTTTATCCGGCCGGGACAATCTCGTTCTTAATTTGGCGTTGATACGATTCAGTATTGAGCCTATCCCGATTGGAGAGATATCAAGCCCGAGCGCCTTTCTGATCTCCTCGAGCGTCAACCCCTCATAGTAACGAAGCTTGAAAATCAGCGCATCCCGGTCTCGATGTCGTCGGCTGACCGAGCGTTTGAGCGCAGCCTCGACATCATCCATCGTGAGATTCAATGTCGCGCCTATCATCGGCTTACCATTGATGCCGCTGATCGCGTTTTTTAAAATCCCTCCTTCGCCCACGTTCGCCAGCAGTTCGTCAAGCGAGAAGCTTAATTTCGGTCTCTTCTGCGCCTTTGCCTCTCTGAAGTGATCGCGCACAACGTTCATCGAGATGATACCCAGGTATCGGAATATTGAATTCTCGTGCTCGCCCGCAAAGCGGTTCAGCGCGCGGTTCCCTTCCTCGACCAACCGCACGTACACCACCTGCACCAGGTCTTCGATCAAATCATCGGGGAACTGTGCACGCCGTTCCGTTTCTTGACTTACCCTGAGCCGAAAGGTCTTCGCGACATTGGCACGGATCGCCGCGTGGTACCGATAGACAAATTCTTGCCAGGCATCCTCATCGGGCGGACGCTGTAGGCAACGCTTTAGTAGCTCGTAGACCGTCAGTTCAACAGCCACCCAGCTCCCATCCCCCATGCGGTTCCCTGCCGTGCAAAACGAACTAGTCCGCTCCGCTTTCACACTTCCGAGGCTGTCCCACTATGAAATGCTCTTTGGGCCGTTTCTATTTCTGAGGAAGCGCCACCTGCCAGGCGCGCCAGCGAGTATAGCAAATCACAGGTTGTCGCTCATAGCTTAATCTTCTCACGTTGATGTGGGGTAATTCTGAATTTCCCGGCTGTTTGAGGTCAGTTCTCGATTTCAAACCCTGCAGGAAAGTGGTTGAGTGGCCCGTTGCCGTGACCCAGGCCGGGTGCGCTGAGAATGCCGGCGTTGATGTATTGCTTGGCGATTGAAACCGATTCACGCAACGACCGTCCGCGCGCCAGCAAACAGGCTATCGCAGAAGCCAGAGTGCAGCCTGTGCCGTGTGTGTGTTTAGACCTGATTCGTTTCGCGCTGTAGACAACGGCGCCTTGCGCATCAAGTAGAAGGTCCGCCGATAAATCCCCATTTGCATCGCCGCCAGTAATCAGCGCCGCGCGGGCGCCCATCTTTAGAATGGCCTCAGCCGCGCGTTCCATTTCACGTTGATCTCTAATGTCCAGGCCTGTGATGCGTTTGGCCTCGGCAACATTAGGCGTTACCAGCGTCGCCAGCGGAAACAGAACACCGCTCAGCGCGTCAACAGCTCCTTCGTCGATCAGGTCAAAGCCGCTCGTGCTTCTCAAGACCGGATCGACAACCACCAAAGGTACTGCTCTAGCTTCGATCAGCGCGGCCACCTCTCGGATGACCTCAGCGCTCGGCAGCATTCCCGTCTTGATGGCTGAAACCTCAAAGTCATCGAATAGCGGCGCGATTTGTCGCCGTACGGTCTCTCCGGTTTGATCGAGCGCTCCAAAGACCTGGAGCGTGTTCTGGAAGGTCACACTGGTGACTGCGGCAATTCCGTAGCATCCGAAGGCGCTGATCGTCTTGATGTCGCCAAGAATCCCGGCGCCCGCTGAAGGGTCGAGCCCGGCGATGGTCAGCACAACAGGCGGCCGGAGGGGTTTGACCATGATGAATTAGATCGCGTCAGACTATCGTATTCGGGTAATTCGCGAGCTTACCAACCGGCGGGTCGCAGACGATCCATGCTACTGAAGTCTACGCTGCGCCGTGAGCCTTTATCGTAGCCACCAGTCTACTGAGATCGTGCGCTTCGGTAAACATCGATATGCCAGCCACGCCCGCGGCGCCGGCGTCGAGCGCTTCGCGAAAGTTGGAAGCCTTAATGCCTCCGAGCGCCAGAACCGGAATGGTCAAACTCGTCGCGACCCGGCGCAATACTTCGAGTCCAACCGGCTCGCCATACTGCTTCTTACTCGCCGTTTCGAAAACGGGACCGAAGACAATGAAGTCGGCGCCGCCGTGTTGAGCCGCACTTGCTTCCTCGAATGAGTGGGTTGATGCTCCGATGAGCATATCCGGGCCGAACGCGCCGCGCAGCACTTCGGGGGTCAACGATCGAGTTGTAAGATGTACCCCGGATGCAGTGCAGGCAGCAATGTCGGCACGATCGTTGATCAGGACCGCGGCGCCCGCCCTCCGAGCCGACTCTCCGATGGTTTCAGTCGCAGAAAACAGATCGCGAATCGAGAGGTCGGGTTCGCGAATCTGAACCATATCTACCCCGGCGGCTACGGCTCGATCTGCAAACTCAATCAGTAGGGTCAGGTCCGGGACGCTCGTCTGGTCCGGCAGCAATCGGCGGTCGGTTATCAGGTATACCAGCGGCGTCAAGCGATCTCGAATAAGTCTCCTCACCTTGCCATTCCGTTTGGAAGGCGCGAGCAGTCTTCTTGAAGTTGATGATCTCCCACACGCCCAGCAGTATGTTTAGCAGACCCAGGCCAGTCACCGCGCCCCGCGCGTACCCGCTCTTCATCGCAAGCGCCAACCACGGCCAGTGAATCTTGTCGGCGGCAAGCACCAGCAGATAGTTCTCGTTCCAGGACGGACTTGGGACCCACGGAAGGATAACGAGAAGAATACCTATCTCAAAACAGATTAAGATGAAGAAGACGATTGTGAGCTTGACTGACATATACGTTGCATAGGTGTGTCGCGGATCAAAGGCCACAACCCACGGCCTAAAGTCTATGCTACGTCTTTGCGGCCCGCAACTGCTTTATCTTTTCGCCCACCTTGCGGTAATTCACATCGATTCCATATACCTCTGTGAACGCTTCAATGGCCCTATCGGTCTCGCCCATCTCCTCGTAGCAGATCCCGATCTCAAACCTCAGAGCCTGATACTCGTCCTCGAGTCTATTACGTATCTTGAGTCCGCGCTCGAACCACATTATCGCGACCTTGAGCATTTGCTTCCGCTTGAAGCACACCCCAAGCATATTGCAGCAATGAATGCAGTCGCCCTCGAGGTCTTCGATCCCGGCCGTTCTGAACGCCATCTGGAATTCTGAGATCGCTTCGTCAAGCAGGTCCATGTCCTTGTACGCGAGCCCGAGGCTGTAGTGTGTTTCAAAGTCGATGAGTGGCTTCAAGTCGCCAGTCTGTTCCCTGAGCTCTTCGAAGATCTCTTGTAACTCATCGCGCGCGGACCTGGCCTCGATCGAGTCGTGGACGCTTGTGACCGCGTCGCCGATATCCAGCGAGCTTGCCTCCGTAGGCGCCTCATCGATAGGAGATGAGGCGTACACCCGCGGAGTGTCGATGGGAGACTCATCTCTCTCGGTAAAAGTCGGGCCAGGCTCGTGGATGGCGTCGAAAGAGGTATCTATGCTTGATACGATTGACTCTAGGAGATCTGCCGTGCCCACGCGCTGCTCCGCGGACGGTTGGCCGGCTACCGGTCGCGCTGCATCGAATGACGGTTGGTTCTTCAGCTCGCTGGTGTTTAACTGAACAAGCAGGTCTGGATACAAAGGACCCGACTCTTTCTGTATGAAGAATGGCTTGTCATAGTCGTGAGCTTCGCTCGACTCCGGCACTACCCCTTCGATTTGCTCGTAGACGGAGGCTCCGGTCTCTTCGTCACCGACGGTGATCTCAAGCTCTGGAGCCAACATTTCGCCGGTCTCGTCCTCTACGAGCGCGGTTTGAGGCTCGGGCATCAAGACAACATCATCAGCTTCCTCGGCGGGCTCAACCAAAAGCGGCCCTATCGATTCCGGCTCTGCAGATTCAAAGACAGGTACGTTCAAGCTCCCACCCAGGCGTTTGTACCGGACCAGTATCTCCGGGTGATCGCCGTTTTCGGCTCGCAATCTGTCCAATGTGTCGCGCGCGATCTCGACATAACCCTGGGCAATATAGAAGTCGATTCCTTCCAGTTCGTCGCGGAGGACTCGCGGCATCGTGTCCGACGGCAACAAGCTCGCCGAGTTGAAAACCATCTCCGCTACCGGAGCGCGATCGCGCTCGCCGGGATCGCCGATAAGCGTATCGCTATAACGGAACCCGTTGGTTCCTTGAGGGTGAGATTCGTGGCTTGATCCGTTGTCGGTGCCCAGCCCATTTCCGGAGACGGACATCTCCTCAGGCACGGTCACGAAGCCGCTGTCAATCAGCGCGCCGGTCTGATATCGACTCCAGTCAAGTCCCGACGAATCACGTATCTCAAAGCCGCTATCGCCGTTGCTCGACTGGCCCATCGCCTCCGGAGCCGCTTCACTGAGAGACCCGGCCGGGTCGTGTAACCATTGGCCCGGGTCAGTCGAAGACGCAGGCGGCGCCGAATCGATTAGCGGATTGAGTTGGTGCGCTTCTACGGTGTAGTCACTGGCGCGAGCCGATTCTCCCCTGCCCTCGTGTATTCGCGCGAGATGAAGGCATTCCTGCGAAGCCTTGTCCATGATCCCTGCTCGAAGATAAATGTCCTTCAGCTTCATGTGAACCTGAACATTCTCCGGCGCGTGAACCAGAATCTCCGTCAGTATCTCGACCGCGTGATCTACCTGTCCGTGGCCAGCCAATATCTCGGCCTCTGAGATTTGCCGGATCACGAATGTATCGTCAAAGGCAGCCGACTGAAAGTCGAGCGGTCCGGTTGCGCGAACTACGTCGGGCGAGCCCGCTTCGACTATGTCCTGCACACCGAGGTTGTACAGGCGCTGAAGATGAAGAGGCTCGTCGGGCTCAAGTCGAGCGAGCTCACTAAGCGCCGCGATAGCCTCCTGATCGTCCCCCTTGCGCATCGCCGCTTCGACAAGGGAATTGAGCGTCGCGATAAGGTTGTGGTCTTCGCGGATGCGCAGGAAGACTTGCGCCAGCCGCTTTAGCGCACCAATATGATTCATCTCCTTGTCCAGAACCCGCCGGAGAAAGTCTATCGCTTTGTCTTCTTCACGCTTGGCGATCAACACATCGATGCAGCCGTCGATTTGCTCGGCTGCACGGTCCAGATCGCCGATTTGCAAGAACCTTCGTCCGACCTCCAGCAAGTAGTGATATCGGTTCTTATCCAGCTCGACGAGGCTGAGAAACGTTTGCTCCGCGTCGTCCATCATTCCCGCCGACAAGTAGGTGCGGCCCAGTATGGTCAGCAACTCGACATCGCCCGGATTCCTTTCGAAGGCTTCGCAAAGGATGTTTATGGCGCGATCGGTCTGGCCTTGCTGAGTGTAGATTGTAGCAATCGCGGTCAGCGCCTGGCGGCTATCGGGATTGATGACGATCGCTTTGAGATTGGCGTTGAGCGCTTGCTCGCTGTCGCCTTTGCGCAGGAACTCGGCCCCGGCAATTATGAACGCTTCGTGCGACTGTTCGGTAAGACCCTCACGCGAATATATCTCCCCCAGCTTCATTCGTACGGATGTGTTGGAAGGGTCAAGATCGGCTATCTTTTGATACGCGTCGAGCGCCTTGCGTGTCTGTCCGGCGCGAGCGTAGGCGTCCGCGACTCGCAAGTACTGTTGTCGAGCTTCAACCAGTAGGCCTTGTTGCGAATAAAGATTCGCAAGCTTCATAGCGGTCTCGACATTCGTCGGGTCGAGCTTCGATATCTTCTTCAGCATCGCGATGGCTTTTAGAGTGAAGCCGCCCTCGCGATAGCTGTCGGCGATGCGCGAAAAGTTGGAGATGGCGTCCTGAATCCGACCGGCGCGAACGTAGAGGTCCCCGAGCGTGTTGATTGTCGTGAGGTCACCCGGGTCGGCGCTTACCACTTTGCGGTACTCGTCTATCGCCGCGGGTATCTTGCCCTGCAGCACGTACTTCTCGGCGGTACGCAGAGCCTTAGACTTGTTTAGTGACATAACCCCTCCCGAGGCGAACGCCTCCGAAAATCCTTTCTGCTCGTTCAGGGGCGGGGTGCTTTTAGTCCGAGTGTGGAAGCGATGACAGGGCCGGCTGCTCGTCTTCGCCGCCGCTGAAGCTAAAAGCGGCTTGCGAAAAGAGTACGCCACGAAAAGTCAGGCGGTGAATCGCCGAGGGCCCGAGCCGCGCAATGGCTTCTTGATGCATGCGAGTGTTGTATCCGGCGTGTGAAGCGAAACCGTACCCGGGATACTGCTCGTCATACTCTCTCATCCATTGGTCGCGCGTTACCTTCGCCAATATTGACGCGGCGGCAACCGAAACTGAGAGGCAATCACCTTTGATTATTGTCGACTGAGGGCAGTCTAGATCGGGAACCTGTTGATGCCCGTCTATTAAAACATAGTCAGGAAACGGTCGCAATGCTTTTATTGCGAGCCCCATCGCGCGCAAAGAGGCCTTTAGAATGTTGATTTGATCGATCTCGTAGTGCTCGATTCGGGCGATTGAAAAGGCAAGGGCTCGCTCCTGGATTTCTGCGGCTAACTCCTCGCGCTGACGCCTCGTTAGCTGCTTCGAGTCGTTGATTCCTTTGGGTACGCGCTTGTGGTTTAAGATGACCGCCGCTGCTACAACCGGACCAGCAAGCGACCCTCGCCCGACCTCGTCGGACCCTGCGATAATCTGGTAGCCGCTTCTGACAAGCTTGCGCTCGAACTTGAGGTTACACGCCATGATAAGCGTCGCTCTCTCGGATGAACGTTGTCACCATTAGTCTAACGAGACGGTTCCTCCGCCTGGGCTTGCAGATCAAGCACGGCGCGCACGGAGCACGTGATCAAACGTCTTGGAGACAGCCCTATTTGGAATTATCAGCAGAGATTGTTCAACCAGACAATTCTGCGCTGCTGCTTACAAAACTACCTGGGAAGAACGTAAGAAAGCGATTCGCAGCTTTTCGCAGATGCCAAACCAATCTGACCCGGCCCAATGCGCCAATTGTTACTTCGACAATCCTTCAATCGGGCTCGACGCCGAAGCGTAAAGTTTTCTCGGTATCCGCCCGGCGAGGAACGCAAGCCTGCCTGCCCGCACCGCCAGGTTCATCGCTTCGGCCATCGCAACCGGATCGGAAGCGCCCGCGATGCCGGTATTCATAAGAACTCCGTCAACGCCTAGCTCCATCGCTAACGCGGCGTCAGAAGCTGTCCCGACTCCGGCGTCGACGATCAGTGGAACTTCATGTATTTGCTCGCGCAAGATCCTGAGGTTGGTGAGGTTCTGAATCCCAAGTCCCGAACCGATTGGCGCAGCAAGCGGCATAACCGCGGCTGCGCCGGCGTCGATCAGTCGTCGAGCCACGATCAAATCATCATTGAAGTACGGCAATACGACGAAGCCTTCTTTCACCAGTTCACGCGTCGCCTCCAACAATCCCTGATTATCCGGGAACAAGGTCTTCTCGTCACCAATCACTTCAAGCTTAATCCAATTGTTGTCGAGCACTTCTCGCGCCAGCATCGCCGTGCGTACTGCCTCCTCCGCCGAATAACACCCGGCAGTATTTGGGAGGATATGATACTTCTTCGTATCGATGTGATCGAGCAGCGACTCGTTCGCGCGATCAGTCAGGTTAACCCGCCTGACTGCAACGGTCACCATATCGGTGCCCGATACCTCCAGTGCTTTCACCATGAGATCGAAGCTTGCGTACTTCCCCGAGCCTAGAATCAAGCGCGACCGAAACTCGCGACCTGCGATGACGAGTGAATCTGCCATGTTTAGTCCGATTTTAAGGGTGATATCTGATCCGTGATTCGTGATGCGTGATCCGTCTATTCGGGAAAGCACGAGCCCACGGTCGCGCATCACGCCTCACAAGTCCCTTGCCCTCCCCCTACAAAATGCACGATTTCTACTCTGTCACCTTCGCGGATCGTTGTCGAGCCCCAGGCGGCGCGGCGAACGATCGTTTTATTCAATTCAACGGCTACTCGTTCCGGGTTCAGGCCAAGAGACTTGATTAGCTCACCGATGCCGGAGCCTTCAGCCATAGCGGTTTGATTTCCATTAACGATGACGGTCAACTGAACCTTCCGGCGGCGCGCATTCACGCTCTTCGAATCAAGTTCTTGAGCTCCCCGCGGCTAGCGCCGGCCTGCGCCTCAATCACTATCGCCGCTGTTCCCGCAGTGAAGGCGGGGAGAGTCAGGCTGAAACTAGCAACGCCATCCCCGCCTACGCGCCCGATGAACACTTGTGGCTTGAAGGCCGTACCTATGATCTTCACAGTTACGGTAGCATCAAAGTTGGGCCTTGCCTCCTGAGTAACCTGAACTCTAAGACCGATGTTTTTGCCTGCTATGAAAACCTCTGGCGTCAGCACCTTTACATCGAGTTTCGCCTGACCGGCGCCGCGCTTCACGTAATCCTCGAGAACCTGGTCGAGGTTCAACCCGGCGGTGTCGCCGCGGCCTGAACTCGCAGGAGCGTTAGCTTGCAGCCTGCCCGCGATTTGCGCCGGCGTTCGATCATGCGGCGATGGCTCAATCGACGCCGCGGCCAGCGGCACCGCCGCGTCGTTTGTGCGGATTCGCTTCGAGGGATCTGACAGGCGATCAGGCTGATCATCCGCCGGCTTCCGGGCCGGTTGTTTCTCATTGGACTCGCTACGCGCTTGTTGCTTTCGCGTATGCTGAACCAGGTCCTCAATTCTTCCAGCCTTGATGGCCGCGATGATCAACTGATGTTGGCGCTTGAGCAACGAAGCAATCGCTTCCTGGTCGGCGCCTTCGTCCAATCTTTGAGTGTAAGGAGTCAGCTTCGTTGCGACGATTGTACCGCCAATGTAGATCAGCGACTCAAGAATTGGATTATCTGTACCGCGATCCTCCGTCTGAACATGATAGACGTGCCCTTCGTGCCGAACGTCAGTGTTGAAGCCCGTTATCATCTTCGTCGAAACTAACATAGCACATTTTTACAGTCAATAATCCCGCCTGCCCGGTACTGTCCCAATGTGTGTTGCTGCCGTCGATGGGGCCAATTCCGAAAGGAGAGCGGCGGTGTCCTATCATAGTGTTGCTGGTTTGGTTGCTCCTTTACACGGTCTACCGTTAGGCTGTAGCGGCGATGAACCGTCTATTAGGCTGAAGGAGCCGCCGTTGACCGTTATAGCAGCAATGTTCGAGGGTGAGCACTCGATTTTGATGGGAGCCGATAGCGAATCGACCAGTTCGGCGTTACAGCTTCGCTTTCAGCTCGACAAGAAGATTGCTACTCATCCAAGTGCGCCCCTGGCTTGGGGCGTTGCGGGGAACGGAACGATAGCTGACCGTTTAGGCGAATGGTTGCCGGGCTACAGATGGCCACCTAAAGACCTGATCACGTTTCAAGATGAAGTTAGCCACAAAGCTTGCGGAATTAAACAGAGAGCAAAAGAGCGCGAGTTGAATTATCAGGAAGCTCACCGACGGATGACGATGTTGGCACAGCGCTAGTGGCCTGTTGGCTAGACGCGCCGTGTTTGTTTTTTGTAAACGATCGGGGCATACCTAGCACGATCTACAAGGAATACCGTTTCCAAGCTATCGGCAGCGGCGCTAAGATTGCCGAGATTGCCTTTGTAGCCATAAGCGTCGCCTTCGCTAATGCGAAAATAGCAATCCCGGACCTGAGATTGTTTTCCAACGTGCTCTTTATTAGCGCATCAATGGCGCTAGGATGTGCGCCCACGAGTTCGCGGCGTCTATAGGAAGGATTGTGCTCACGGCACCCAGGACCGGGCTACGATTAGGACAATTAGTACCGGGCCAATAATATTGCAACCGGGTAATGTAGTCAACAAACAAATACTGCGTAGGAAGAAAAGTTTCCCCTTGAGGTCAGCTGCTGATCGCTCAAGCCGACTTGAGAAGCCTCCTGACTGAAGGCAGAAGGCTTGATGATCCAGGCCCTGATTATCCCAGGCGTAAATGCGCTGGGCTAGGGGAAAAGGCTTTTCAGCATAGGAGTTCGCCAACCTTTCGCGTCAGACCGTCCGAAGTGCCCCGCTTTGACGAAGGGCGGTGCGGGTGACAGGTACCCATGCGCGGCACACCCAGTCCGCCGTGCTGGTCAGTCCACGTCAACAGTCATTGCGTCGACGTGTTACAATTCCAGCATTGTGCCGGAGAGTCTCGAAGAACTTGAATCAATAGCCGTCTTTCCGCTTGCGACGGTCCTGTTTCCCGGAGCGCTTCTGCCCTTGCACATCTTCGAGGACCGCTACCTTAAGATGTTCCGCTACGCAATCGAGAACGGCGGAGTGTTTGGGCTGTCCTACCGCAGCGACTCCGCGATCGGGCGCGAGACTCCTCCGGACACGGGCAGCGTGGGATGTGTTGCGAAGATCAACGCCGTCGTCCCGCTTGAGGGAGGCAGGATGAACATCATCTCCACAGGCCTGGTCCGCTATAGAGTCCTGGGATTGCTACAGTCAACGCCCTTCATCATCGCGAGGATTGAGCCGGTCACCGATGATCTCGAACCTGGTGAAGACTTGAATCGGATTTTCGACGACATCGTGGAAATCTGCAGGAAATTCCTGGTGGCGGCTCAGGCGCTCGACGAACCGAATGCTCCGGGCAATCAGGAGCTACCCGAAGGGCCCGAAGCCTTCTCTTTGTTGGTGGCGTCAGCTTTGCCAATCGACAACGATGCAAAGCAGACATTCCTTGAAATGACCTCTACGAGACTACGTCTCAGCCGGCTGAGGCCTTACGTAACCTCTGCATTTGCAGATTACCGCGATCGAATAGAGGTTCAGCAAATGGCGAAAGGAAATGGGCACGGACGAATGCGCAGCGAGCATTGAACGTCGCTAGTTGGGGACGGGCTTCGCCGCTGAGATGGGAGGCTTCTTCAGGTGTCTGAAGATCTCAGGAAGTGCTCGGATGACCGCATCGCCGACGACTTTTATGCTATCGCCGCTGATCTTATCGAGCGTATCAAGATTGGTGTGCCAGTAAGAATGCCCCGGGCCATAGTTGAAATCAATCAGGTCAATGACCGGAACGCCGGCGTCCTTAAAGGGCAGGTGATCGTCCGAAATGTACTGCTCGCTATTCAGGAATTGTTTTTGATAGCCAAGTGCGTGGGCTGCCTTCCAGACCGCGTCAACCATCCACGGAGTTGACTCGCCCTCTCGCTTGATGTCGAGATCCTTGTCGCCGATCATATCAAACAGCACAAGCGCCTTGACCAGGCTTAGCGTGCCATCAGCTTTTAACTTTGATGCAAGATGGCGGCTGCCGTATGTGTTGTCTTTGCCGTCCATCGCGCTCCAATCAACCACTGCTTCCTCGCCGTCGAACAGGACGAACCACAACGTGTATTCAGGGGTCGTCTTTGACAACACACGGGCGGTTTCGAGGACCGCTGCGGCGCTGGAGCCACCATCGTTAGCACCGACAAAACCGCTTTGTAGTTTCGTATCGTAGTGCCCGGTGATCAAAACGAGGTCCGGTTTTTGCCCGCGCAGCTCGCCGATGATGTTCTTCATCGCCACCGTACCGCGCGGCGTTTCGGCAGTGAAGTTGTCTTCGCTAACTTTCAGGCCGAAGCTCTTCAGTTCTTTCTCGACATAATCCTGAGCCTTCTTGATGGCCTCTGATCCAGAGGGACGAGGACCAATCGCCACCAGCCTCTTGACATGTTCATACGCGCGACCTGCGTCGAAGTCAGCGTCCTTATCCGGCCTCGATCGAACAACGTCGGGCCCGGCAGTCTTGCTTGATTGAGAAAGGCAACCGATTGGAGCAGTGAAAACCAGGGCCAAAGAAATCGCGGTAGCGGTTATTCCACTAACTCGTGAGCTGTTGAGCATCAGTTTGCTCCGATTCGCGCGGGCAGAAGCTAGATGAATTTGAGTTGAGCCAGGTTCTTCGGCAATCTGTCGTCCGAACCTGATAGTCCGGCTGACCTAATTCCTATTCGGTGCTCTGCAGCCAGTTGCTCAAGGGTCACACGTTCAGACTTGATGAACGTAACATCCCGCAAATTCACCACAGTTATTTCGTTGCACACGCTGGGATTCTGGCAGGAGAACGAACTTATCACCGCGTACTTTGTTTCTGGAGCGATGACCCGCGAATCTAAAGGATCGGCCATCACTTGCTGCAGCGTCTCACCATTGGTGAATCGAACAATGAGCCTGAAGAGCGGGTCACGCAGTTGTAAACTTTCACTCATAGGACACCCTCACATAGCTGGTTTATGAACAAGTCAACTCGTAGTGGTGCTCCCACCTGCGCCCGCCGTTGCTGAAGCGGACGGCTCAGAGCGCGCGCAACTCCTGGCTAACTCATCCACTGCGTTCGATGCCGCGCTGACAACGCTGTCGACTACATCCCCAAGCATATCGAGTTCGATTCGGATTAGCGTCGAAAACTTCTCCTCAAAAGGCAACGCGGAGAATGCTTGCCTGATATCATCAGCCGCGTTGCGCGCGTTGGCTCCGGAGCCCGGTACGCTCTCTCCACTCTCATTTTTAGATCCGGCCATGCTTGTTTACCTCCGACAAGAGCTTCACCGCCACAGCAAGGATGCGGTTGGGCAGTGATTTCAGGCTACAACAAAGGAATATGCGGGTCAAGCTTGACGCCTCACCCCGATTGAAGCGTTGGATCACAGGTTTGATGTCGCGCAAGATAGAGATGCTCAACATGAGACGGCATTGATTTGTGGCTCTACCGCGTCATAAAATGTGGCCTTCTCCTACTGTTGATTTGCCTGTTTGCTATGAATGCCACTGCCGAGGTTCAAGAGTCTTGTTAGAAAACACCGCTGACGGCCCGCAGTTTCAAAACAGCCAGCGAGTTCCCGGTCCTTCTAAACGCCTCTTTGGAAGCTTAGTCGGCGCGTTGAAAAGCAACCTGGTTTCTGACGCATCGCCGCGCGGCCGGCGGGTCTTTGTCATCACTCAATGGGTGATCTCGCTTTCGTTGGTGATGTACGCGATATTCGCTCCTCACTCGATTGCGGTCACTCAGGGCGCTTATCTTCTCGGACTGGCAGCGTGGGGCGTTCAACTCTTCGCAACTCGAAACCTGAGCCATAGGAGAACGCGCGTTGACATCGCGCTGTTTGGATTCTTCGCCTGCTGCGTTGTCTCGTCTTTCTTATCCTATGATCCACTGGTGAGCATCAAGGGTTTGAAGAGCCCGGCGTTCTTCCTGGCGTTCTATTTCGTAAGCAGCAACGTCAAGAGCATCCGCTTCGCCAGTTTCCTCGCTCTGGCAATGATAGTGTCGTGCCTGGTGAACGTCGGGTACAGCGGCGTGAAGCTGGGGATCGGGCGCGGGCTTCAAATCGACAGTATCCAACCTGATAGTCCGTTTGCCAATGAGACCATTAACGTCGGAGACGTAATACTCGAGGCCGATGACAAGGCGATCAACTCGCAAGAGGATCTGACCCGGATCATTGACTCACAGCGCGGCCGCTTGCGAATCAAGCTTCAAAGAAAGGAAGCGATAGCCCAAACCGTGATTCCGAGACAAGCGATAAAGGAATCCAGGGGCGAGGGCTTCGAGCGGCTGGGTATAACCACGTCGCCCGGCAGAAATTTTCGCATCGCGGGATTCTACAGCCACTATGAGACTTACGCCGAAGTGCTCCAGCTCATCGCGGCGCTCGCCATAGGCCTGCTGATCGCAACTCCGAACAAGAGATCCGGAACGGCATTGTTTCTGAGCACTGTGATCCCGCTCCTTGCGGTCACTCTGATACTCACCTCAACGCGCGCGACACTGGCAGGATTGTCGATTGGCGTCGCAGTTATGGCGCTGGCTAGCAGCAGCCGTCGTGTTGTCGTTATGGCGATCGCGAGCGTTGTCATCATACTTCCATTGGCCCTCGTTGCTGTCGAGCATGCGCGGGGCATATCCGTGTTCGATCCGGAAGAAGGAAGCACCGCTTATAGGCTGGAAGTCTGGCGCGAAGCGTTTGGTATTATCAAGGACAATCCACTGGTCGGCATAGGCAAGGGTAGCGAGGCTAAGCTCAAGGAGAGCCTGGGGCTCTACGACGACGGCAAATTGCCGCCAGGTCACTTTCACTCGACACCGGTTCAAATAGCGGTGTGGTGGGGTCTGCTTGGACTCATTCTCTATTGCGCAGTCATGACTATTTTTGTTCGGGAGCTTTGGCGGTTGATCAAGATGGTCAAACGGGACTCGCGATGGCAACTCCGCGGAATCGCCTTGGGAGGACTAGGCGCCGTGGCGGCGTTCAGTGTAAGTTCGCTGGCGCACTTCAATTTTGGAGACGGGGAAGTTGTTATGGCATTCTGGCTCATGACAGGGCTTGCGTTTGCGGTTCGCCGGATTGCGCTCGAAGTGCGCGATGCCGAGACACCAGTGCATACACCAGCGCCGTCACTAGCAGACAGTTCACAAAGAAGTCGAACCCGAGAACAAGCAGCAGCCTTTGAACCGAGCGTCCGGGCAGCAAGGGCAAAACAGAATTGATGAACGCCACGACGAGCAGAGTCCGCATTGCGAATCTACCCTCGCGGGCATTGCGGTCAACGGCCAGGCTCGCCAGACATGCAACCGGCCAAAGCAACCCGATGAAATAGATCTTCGACGTAAGCGGACCTGCCAATAACATCAAGCAAATCATCACCGCTAATTCTTGAGATAAGAGTCCGCTTTGCATAGCCGGCTCAGAATCGTCACGATGGACGCCAGGAGTTGAAATACGCGATTCACGCCACACCAGAAGAAGAACCCCGGCGAATAATCCGGCGGCGATGACCGCCCAGGCTACATCTACCTTGTCTCGAGGCAGTGATGCGAAGTTGATAGCCGGATACTGAGCGTCGAAATCCACTCTCTGCGAATAGTCCACTGTCGACAGATAACGCCGCAGTTGCCCCTTCAACGAAAGGTTTATCGGCCCGTTGTCCTCATGAAACTCCTGGCTGGCGACAACATGGTGGTACCAAGACCTGAGCAACTCAGTATTGCCACGAAAGCCAAAGTACAGGGATGGCGCTACATTGATCGCTATTAAGAACACGCCAACAGCGGCGAGCAGCTTCCAGCGCCGCTTCACGGCGAAGTACGGCAGGAGCAGGACCGGCGTTAGCTTGATGGTAATGGCCAATGCCATCAGCGCCGCGGCCGCCACATCCTTCTTCCGAAGAAAACAATACAGCGACGCGAACAAGAAAAACGTTGCCAGCAAATGCGCATTCCCATAGTGCAGCGCCATCACAAAGTGCTGACTCACAGCGAGCGCCACGACGAGCCATAACATCTTTGACAGGCGAAGCGCCGGAAACGTTCGGCTGATTATCAGGACGCACCCGGCGATCTCCAACACTGAAAGCACGTACCAGATGTACGCGGCGACTGAGTATGGAAGGACCCACAGAGGCGCCAGCGCGACGAGGAAAAACGGGGGATACCTGTAGTCCATCACCCGGCCCAGCGCGAAGTCGGGCGAGTAAAGATCGGCACGACCGTTAAGGAGTGAGCGGCCCGCAGCGTAGTAGACCGGAAAATCTATCAAGTTGCGCACAAAGAGAAAGCCTAGAAGCGCGATCACAACTGAGCACGCCAGCATGAGAAGAATGCGTGAGGCCTTTGTCATTCCCGAGTCAGGATATCTACTGCGCCAGCAGTAGTAAAGTTGCCTGAGCCGGTTCCCCCGAACCGCAAAGCTTTCGCATGCGGAAACACGATCTGCCCGGTACTGTCTTAGGTTCAGACTCCCAGCGTCTAAGTACCCTATGATGCCCGGGTATTATTGCGCGCGTCAGGTTTTCGCGCATCACCTCTGACCGAGACTAGCGGGACTCGAACCCGCACGGCCTTTTGGGCCAGAGGATTTCAAGTCCTCTGGCGCCTGCCATTCCGCCACCCCGGCGTATCTTTGTCGTGAACAAGTTACATGATGCTTTTCAGCAATCGCCGCTGGTAGTGTGGCGGATACTGAGCGGGTAGGCTCCGTTTTTGCTGCTGTTTCCGCGTTAAGGTCCTGCGTAAGCGCGCCCAGCGCCCTCTTGTTCAGTTTGCTTGTTTTCCAAACAAACGCATGAATGAGCGCACGACCACCGCCCATAAGGCGCGTAGTGCGAGCGGGACCGCGCTTACAGCTTCGGTTTCAGTGCGAGGTTCTTCGACAGCTTGGGGTTCCTCGGTAACCTCGAGGTGTTGTTTGACACACGCCGCGAATTGACGGAACAGTTGTCTGGAGACCTCCTCGATCATTCCCCGTCCGAACTGAACGATCTTTCCGACGATGTCCACTTCGGCTTCGACAATCACCTGCGAAGCTCCATTTGATAGAGATGTGATCTTGCTTAGCATCGTGAGCTTTGCCGAACCTCCCCCACTTGCTTCGCGGCCCTCACCGACAAGACGAACCACCCGAGCCTGTTCGTCCAGCTCGGTGAACTTCACAACGCCCTTGTATGACATCGCGACGGGGCCGACCTTCACTTTCACAGCGCCAAGATATGATTGATCGTCGCGCGATTCCAGCAACTCAGCTCCTGGCAAACAGACCGCCACTCTCGCCGGGATGCACCGTGTTCGCAATCCAAGCCGACGGCCGTGAGCTGCTCACAGTCGAGGGGCTCGAGCAGGACGGCAAACTCCATCCTCTTCAAGAAGGATTCTTTCAAGAGCACGGTTTGCAGTGCGGCTTCTGCACGCCCGGGATGCTGATGACCGGCTATGCGTTTCTCAAGAGCAGTACCGATCCGACAGAAGACGAGATTCGCCACGCAATCTCCGGAAATCTTTGCCGATGTACCGGGTACGTCAACATCGTGAAGGCATATCAACACGCGGCGCAGAAGATGCGAGAAGGAGGTGCATAATGGAGCCAAGGACTTCACCAGAAATCGGCGGGATGGGCCATTCGGTCAAACGGAAGGAGGACCCGCGATTCATTCGAGGCCAGGGGACCTATGTCGACGATGTTGTGCTGCCCGATATGCTTTACCTGGACATCGTCCGCAGTCCATACGCGCACGCGACCATCAAGAGCATCGACACGTCAAAGGCGCTGGCGATCCCGGGCGTGGTGGCGGTTATTACGGGCAAGGATCTCGCGCAGTACAACCTCCACTGGATGCCAACACTGATGTCCGATACGCAGATGGTTCTGCCTGTGGACAAGGTGATGTATCAGGCTCAAGAAGTCGCGGCGGTGCTCGCGACGACCCGGTACATCGCGGCCGACGGAATTGATGCCGTCGAAGTTGACTATGATCCTCTGCCGGTCGTCGTCGATCCAAAGAAAGCGCTCCTGCCTGATGCGCCTGTTCTTCGAACCGACAAGGAGGGCAAGAAAGATAATCACATCTGGCATTGGGAGTGGGGCGACAGGGCTGCGACCGACAAGACGTTTCAAGACGCCGAAGTGACGGTAAAAGAAGATATCTACATCCCGCGGATTCACGTCTCGTCGATCGAGACCTGCGGCTGCGTCGCGCATTTCAACAAGGTGACCGGCAAGCTGGTCGTCTGGATGACGACCCAAGCGCCACACGCGATTCGCACCGTGTTTGCTCTGGTCGCCGGGCACGTCGGACTTGCCGAGCACAAGATTCAAATCATCTCGCCGGACATCGGCGGCGGGTTCGGCGGCAAGGTCCCGGTGTACCCCGGCTACGTGATTGCCGTCGCCGCGTCAGTGCTCACCGGCAAGCCGGTCAAATGGATCGAGGACCGGATGGAGAATCTGCAGGCAGATTCGTTCGCGCGTGACTATCATATAACCGCCGAGCTGGCCGGTAAGAAAGACGGCACGATGACCGGGATTCGAATCAAAACCATCGCCGATCACGGTTACACCGACGCGGCGGCAAACCCCTCGAAGTTTCCGGCGGGGCTGTTTCACATCTGCACCGGCTCCTACGACCTGAAAGCCGCGCACGTTGAAGTCGATGGCGTGTACACCAACAAGCCGCCGGGTGGCATCGCTTACCGGTGCTCGTTCCGGGTCACCGAAGCCGTGCACACCATCGAGCGCATGGCCGACATCATGGCTCACCAGATCGGGATGGATCCCGCCGAGTTCCGCTTGAAGAATTTCATCAAACCGGAACAGTTCCCTTACAAGTCCGCGCTCGGCTGGGAGTACGACAGCGGGAACTACGCCGGCGCTTTGAAGCTCGCGATGGAGAGAGTTGGATACGACGATCTCCGAAAAGAACAAACCGAGAAACGCGCGCGCGGCGAGTTGATGGGAATTGGCATTTCGAGCTTCACCGAGATCGTCGGGGCAGGTCCGTCGAAGGACTTCGACATTCTCGGGATAAAGATGTTCGACAGCGCCGAGATTCGCATCCATCCTACGGGCAAGGTGATCGCGCGATTCGGCACCAAGTCGCAGGGGCAGGGACACGAGACGACCTACGCGCAGATCGTCGCTGAGGAGCTTGGCATTCCAGTCGCCGACATCGCGGTCGAAGAGGGCGACACCGACACGGCGCCTTACGGGCTTGGCACTTATGCGAGCCGCAGCACGCCTGTTGCCGGCGCAGCTTGCGCAATGGCGGCGCGCAAAATCAGAGACAAAGCGAAAAAGATCGCAGCGTATTTGCTCGAGGCTCATGAGGATGACCTCGAGTGGGAGCCGGGCAAGTTCTCTGTCAAAGGCTCGCCCGATCGCGCAAAGACGATTCAGGAGATTTCGCTTGCGGCTTACACGAATCATCCCCCGGGAATGGAGGCGGGACTCGAGGCCGTCGATTACTACGACCCACCGAATCTCACCTATCCGTTCGGGAGCTACATCTGTGTGGTGGACATCGATAAGGGAACCGGCGAAGTGAAGGTGCGCCGTTTCATGGCAGTGGACGACTGCGGCAACATCATCAATCCGATGATCGTGGAGGGGCAGATTCACGGCGGACTAACGATGGGCCTGGCGCCGGCGATGTACGAAGAGATTCAGTACGACGAGAGCGGCAACAATTTGAACGGCAGCTTTATGAATTATCTGGTGCCGACTGCAGTTGAGACGCCCAATTGGGAAACGGGTAAGACCTGCACTCCGTCGCCGCATCATCCACTCGGCGCGAAGGGCGTCGGCGAGTCAGCAACCGCCGGGGCTCCCCCAGCGATCGTGAATGCGGTGGTTGACGCGTTGTGGCATCTGGGTGTGAGGCACATCGATATTCCGATAACTCCGGCAAAGGTGTGGAAGCTTTTGAGGGAGAAGGGTGTGACGGAGTAAGATCAGTGAGAGACGGCAAAGAAGCTTAGCGTAAGGGGAGCAAGTTGTATGGTTGATATTGTTACGCTTGTCAACGCGACAAACATTTCCAAAGCGATAAACCTGCTCAAGTGGATGGACAAGGATCGAGTTGCGCGCTGCGGAGAAGAACCGGCGAGGTTGCTAGACAATGGGCCCGCGGAGCCGCTGTGGTTGAACGGCGACTCGCGTTACGAGTACCAAAGACCAGACGTCGATACCCTCTGTGAACTCGACTTTCTTCGGCGTGAGATCAAGGAAGGAGAGTTTGTTACTGAGATTAAGTTGACTGACAAGGCTGATCGTCTCGTAGAAGCACTTTATGCGAGGGAGGCCGACAAGGCTGATCTAGCCGGACACCGACTCGATTGGATCGTGGTGGCGCACGAGCAGGTTTTCATGGACGAGGGTGCAACTCCTCCAAATCTCAGGGCTCTGATGGGTGAGGAATGGAATGCCGGAGATAGGATCGTCATCACCTGTCACAGTCCGGAACATGCTCTAGTTTGTCGTCTTCCGCTCGCCTTGGCGGAGAACGACCCAATGTTCGTCGCTGATCTGGAGGAAGTAAAGGAGGATTTCAAGTATGCCGACGCGGAGGTGGACGCGCAGTGAGTGTCGAACGATGGAGTATCTGGAAGGCGAATCTGGATCCGGTCATCGGCTCGGAGCAAGGTCGAGTTCGCCCAGTGCTAGTAATTAGCGAAACTATGAATAATGATCTTCTGCGTGTGGTGAACGTTCTTCCGATAACCTCTCGCAAGGGTGATAATATATTTGACTCAGTTTACGCCCCGTGATAGGCTCGGGGAATGTCGGTCGAACCTCGCCAGTCCCAGCAGAGCCTATCACAAAAGCTATCAAGGCTTGCAGACAGCAACCTCTTTTGGGGCGGAGGTGTGGCTGTGGCTCTAGCGGGTTACGCTTTTGAGTTAGGTTCTGCGCCAAAAGCCTCCGTGGTCTTGTTGGTGCTTGCTTGGCTGATGATCACAATATCGGTTTGCAGACATGATTTCTTTGAGGGGAAGCAGAAGCCTCTAAAGCTGGTGGGCAACAGTTTTCTTTCGGGACTACTGGCGGCTGTGCTAGCGGTTGCTTGGATAGCGTTACGTGCGCAAGGCCAATCCGAGAGCCTGCTAGAAAAGTACATCGGGACAGTTTGGCCGTATCTAGAATGGGTCGCAGTCCGATCATATCAATACCTAATTGGATTCCTGATTGCATTTCTTTCAATCGGCGTTGTAAGACTGTGGAAACGTCGCAAGCGGCGACAAGAAGCAAACGTAGTCAGGCGACTTAGTGCGCTAGGATCACAAGCAAAGGGCTGGCTTGACCATGCCAGAGATCGCGAAATTGCACGCCAGCGATATAGCATTCTCGCGGGTAAGATAGGCAACGAAATAGGGTCAATAGCAAGGACCGCAGACGCTGCCGCTAAAAGCTTCGGTCGCGCTAAAGATGTTCCCGGCATGGATAGGGCCGCGTCTGAAGCCGCAACGCGCTTGCATAAACACGCCGATAAACTAGAAAGTACCGCGCAAGAGTTTGAAAGTATTACAAGCCTGTGGATTGATAGTAATGCGGAGTTTGTTAAGTGGTCCACGGGTGCGGGGCGGTCCGCAGATTCAATTGCGCTTGAACGCAATCAATATGCTGAGATGCTCACCAGGACGGATGCGTCTCTCGCTTCGCTCAAGACCTTTCGCAATACACAAATCGGAATACAGGGCATCTCGCAAGAACTCAACGCAGCGGCTGGTAGGCTGATCGTGACCTTAGATAAGATTGACGGTCTTATGACAAAAAGCCGAGATCATTGGCAGCGAGCTATTGAGATATTGAATGCTGCTACGCCGACAGATGAGACGAAGCAATAAGCCGGGTCGAGAATCTTATCCTTTGGATGGCTTGGTCCGTATCGGTCTTAACGCCGCTTTCCGTTCCGCAATTCGCTTCTTATGATACTCAGCTTGTTTCTGATCGATCTCTTCTTTAGGAACGTTCACAAGTTTACGGGCGAAGTCTACGAAGCGTTCGGCTTCGGATTGACCATCTGAACTGGCGTCGGCCTTTTGTTTCATTAGAATGGTTCCTTACTTCCTCACTCAATGTTAGAAGGGTTCTTTTTGGGCTTTGGCCAATTCAACCGCATGTGCAAAGGCCGCTTTCATTCGCTCGCCCATCTGTTTATCGACAAATAGAAGATAGAATTCGTCTGTCTCGTAGACATCTACGCTTGGTCGGCTAACGCCTAAATGAAGCGTAAATTTTCGTTTGGTATGTAATAAAACTTTCCACTTAGGATGTTTACTGTCTGGGGGATTCAAGGTCACGGTTTCAACGTCCTTTAATGGAATCGTGCCAAACGAGGACATAGTAATATCGCTGCCAGAAATCTCAATCAGATTCCAAGCTGCGTAAACATTTAGACCGTCAAACTTGATTCTAGCCTTTGGATTGTGAATGTCGCAGGTTTTCGTAATCCAGTCGGTTGTCTCGGCTAGAGTCGGCTCTGGGGGCTTCTCTTGCGCGATTGCAGCAACGGCAAACATGCAGCAGCAAACAGCGGAAACCAGATAGCGGTTCATATTGCGTTGCGTTTTGCACTCGGTTTTCATGGTCTGATTGTACCACAGAGGACGGTCTGCAAAGAGAACAACCGGCGCGCGAAAATCCAATTAGGACACACAGGATAAAGAAGCGACATGGACAGGCCGCAGTATCCAGCATATCAAGAGGGCGAATGGATTGCGCCTAAACGCCGTGGCTACCGGCTTGGCTGCTGTGACTGTGGCCTTGTGCATCGCATTAACTTTCGCCTAGTAAGAGACGGTCGCGGCACGACGATTATATTTCAGGCTTTCCGCGATGGTAAAGCAACGGGTGCGCTGCGGAGAAAGTTAAGTGCAAGATAATTCAGATGCGACTGGTCGTGTGGGGCGGATTGGTTACCGCCCCTCTAGAAGTTATCACCTGCCGATTCTTACGCGTTCCTTTTCGGTGGTCTTCTTGTGTTTCAGCGCATACGCTTTCGTGCAGAGCCGTCCATTATCTGAACGGCGGTAGATGATCTTCATTTTCACTGCCATTGGAGTTCTCCTGGTGGGACCGCGTGAAAGGAGTGGACGTTCGGGTTGGCCTTATGCTACGATGCCGTTGCATCGAAACATAACACCGGGGCCGCAAAGATTCTTTCCCGCGATCACCAATCACAGAATGAATCTAGCGGCCCTTCCCCTTTTCTACAACAAGGCCATTTTTATCACAAACTTAGCCCGGTTACAATATTGTTTTCGGAGCGAACCGAAAATTCCTCGAAAGTTTGGACACAGCGAAACCGCTACTAATAGTGTTTGGATTGGGAAACGGAAGGCAAAACCGCAAGAGCCAAATAGATTATTACCCTAACTTCCCGGTCAACTGTTTGTAGGTCAGTCTGCGGCCAACAATCAAGCGAGAGATGGCTAAGAATCGAATTTGGTCCGTCACCTTGCGATTGTTGAATCTGAATGATTGCTCATCGAGGTAGCGAAACAAATGGAACGGCTCGATACTGATATACGTGCCCTTGATGCACCGCTTCAAAAGACACCAGAAGTTCTCAAGACCGTTTGTATGAATTTGACCATCAACATATTTTTCGGCATGGTCAACGACCTGATGAATGTATTCGTCCATTCCTTCGTAGGAACCAAGCGCGTCCGTGAATAGGAAGGAGCCTTGTTCAACGTCGTCTCTGACTGCTTTCTGAATCGTTTCCTTGCGGCGGCTTGGAATTACCTTGCATCGCACGTCGCCGCCGTGTCTCTCAAGCAATCCCATGACCGCGACCTTACCGACGAATCCGGTCTTGGTTCCGATCTTCTCCGCTCGCTTGTGCTTGTGCATGAATCTGGCCGCGCCGCCGATGAACGTCTCATCAGCTTCAACCTGTTGGCCTTCGCCGCCCAACTTCTCAAAGGTTCCCGTTTGCATCGCGAGTCTAATTCTGTGCATCAAGAACCAAGCGGACTTCTGAGTTATGCCAAGGCCGCGATGGATTTCATAAGAGCTAATGCCGTTCTTTGCGCCGCCGATCATCCAGATAGCGGCCATCCACTTGTCGAGGCCGATGGGCGAATCTTCCATCAAGGTTCCGAGCTTGACCGTGAACATTTTCTTGCAGGCTTTGCACTGCCACGTCCGGCGGGTAGAAATGAACGTGTAGGCGTCACACGCGCAACGCGGGCACGTGATGCCGTTCGGCCATCGCAGAGTGATCATGAAGTTCAGCGCGTTGTCTGGATTCGCAAAGTAAACGATTGCTTGCTGAAGCGTTTTTGGGAAGGCATTCTGTGTCTGTGTTTCCATACTCAGGATTGTCTCACAGATGGCTTACTGTGTCAAGTATATTATTACCCTCGCAAGGCGGCCCGCCGTATTCATCCGAACGAATCGTTGATCCCAAGCGGCGCGGGTGGCTTAACAGTAGACTCAGTTGTTCTGTGCTATCAGATCAAGACGCTCGATAGACAACGACTGGCTCGAATGTATGGCACGCTCAACGATACGGCGCGGCGCGACGAGGTTCTGAAGGCGCTGCGTTATCAGCTAGGAATTTGACCGGCTGTCGATCGCCGGTCTTCACGTAGAAAACTGGCGCAAATGAAGACGATGTGGAAAGACATCCTCGATCAGGCTACCCGGTTGCGCGCTGAAGAAGAGCCGTTCGTCATCGCCACCGTCGTAGCTTACAAGAGCCCTCAGTCGGCGAGGCCCGGATCGAAGGCCATCATACTTCCTGACGGCTCGATCAACGGCTGGATCGGCGGCGGGTGCGTTCAGCCCATCGTCATTCGCGAAGCTCTGAAGGCTCTGCACACAGGCGAGCCAAAGCTCGTAAGTATCAGCCCCGACTCTGCGCACGATGACTGGAAAGGAGTCGAATCACATCAGATGACTTGTCACGGTGGCGGCTCGCTCGAGATCTACCTGGAACCTGTGCTTCCCAAACCCGCGCTTCTGATCGTCGGCAATTCACCAATTGCGCAGATTCTTTCCGGACTCGGCAAGCTGCTCGACTTCAAGGTGTCTGTCGCTGATCCCGACGCGACTCACGAGCGATTCCCGGAGGCTGACCTCGTACTGACGGATCTCAGTGCGGCAAGGAACCGCCTAGATTCAGCCAGCTACGTAGTGGTCGCGACGATGGGAACCGGCGACGAGGAGGGTCTTGAAGCAGTCGCCGGCACAACTCCGAAATACCTCGGTCTCGTCGCAAGCGCAAAGAAAGCAAAAGCGCTGTTTCAATATCTTCAAGACAAAGGTGTGCCCGCCAAAGATCTCGACCGGGTAAGGTGCCCGGCCGGGCTCAGTCTGGGAAGCGAGACGCTGCCCGAGATCGCGCTCAGCGTTATGGCGGAGATAGTTCAGTTGCGAAGGGCCGTTACGCAGCCGGCGGCTCAACCGGGCAAGCCAGGGTTGAATCTGCCGGTCATGATTAGCACAACGTCGGCTGAGGCGTCGCCAGAGCCAACCTCTGAAGCGCGCGATCCTGTGTGTGGGATGACCGTCGATCCGGCGAGCGCGAAATACAAGTCACACGTCGAGGACGCGACCGTTTACTTCTGCTGCATTCGATGTAAGGAATCGTTTGACCGGTCGCCCGAATCCTATCGGACACAAAGCGTTGGTGGGCTATGAGGAAATTCATTTCCGGGCTGGTTCTAGGCGCTGGAGCGTCAACCCGCCTCGGGCAGCCTAAGCAGCTTCTGCCATACCGAGGGACAACCTTGCTCGAATGGGTTGTCGGGCAGGCTCGGCGAGCCCCCGCGCTTGATGAGGTTGTCGTTGTCCTTGGCCGAGCGGCTGAGGAAGTCCGCAAGCAGGTGGACTTCGGCGGCGCAAAGGTCGTCGACAATCCAGTGTTCGGCGAAGGGTGCGCTTCTTCGTACCGCGCCGGCATAGGGGCAATCGACGCGAAGTCAGACGCCATAATGATCCTTCTCGGCGATCAACCCGGAGTTAGTGCCGAAATAATAGACCGAGTGGCTGAAGTCTACAGGCAACGCGTCAATCAGATTGTGCTGGCTTCTTATCGCGGACGAAAAGGTCACCCGATGCTTTTTGCGCAGCCGTTGTTTGACAAGTTGGTTGAGTTGCACGGGGACAAGGCAGCGTGGAAGCTCGTTGACGCGAACCCCGGCCTGGCCGGCGCAGCGGAGTTCGATCTTCCCTTCCCTGAAGACATCAACACGCGCGAGGACTTCGAGCGTTTATCCGAAGCGAGGTAGCTTTGAGAGAAGAGGTTCGGCAGATCCAGGAGTTGCTCGAGCAACAAGCCTACGTTACGGACGCCGCCGTCGCCACATCGTTGTACCTTGCGATGGCGCTCGGCAAGCCGTTGTTGATTGAAGGCCCCGCGGGCGTTGGCAAGACCGAGATCGCGAAGGTGCTCGCCAGCGCGCTGGACACGCAATTGATAAGGCTTCAGTGCTACGAAGGCTTGGACGCCAACACCGCGCTTTATGAATGGAACTACCCCAAGCAGATGCTTCATATCAAGCTGCAGGAGTCTACACCGGGTGCCGCGGCTGAAAAAGAAGCGTCGATCTTCAGCGAGCCATTCCTTCTGAAGCGTCCGTTGCTCCAGGCAATAACCGATCCGGTTCGCTCTCCTGTACTGTTGATTGACGAAGTAGATCGCAGCGATGAGGAATTCGAGGCCTTCTTGCTGGAGGTACTCTCGGAGTTTCAGGTCACCATTCCCGAGATCGGCTCGATTGCGGCGACGCATCGGCCGCACGTCGTGCTTACGTCGAATCGCTCGCGCGAGCTTTCCGATGCGTTGAAACGCAGATGCCTTTATCTTTGGATTGACTACCCGTCGTTCGACAAGGAGTTGCAGATCGTCCGCAGCAAAGTGCCCGCAATCAGCGAGGCGCTTTCTTCCGAGCTGACGCGCGTGATCCAGGCCGCTAGAGCGCTCAATCTGTCTAAGGTTCCCGGCGTCGCGGAGACGCTCGACTGGGCGGCCTCTCTCGTTGCATTAAACACGACGCACCTCGATCGGGAAGTAGTCAGCGAGACGATGGGTTGCTTCCTCAAGGACGAGGCAGACCTGCGCAAGTTTGAAACTGAGGCCGGCCATCGCCTCGATGAAATGATGAGTCCCGGGTCATGAATGAACCAGCGAGCGAGTCTGTTCTCACCAACACCGTCCTATTCTGTCGCGCGTTGAGGGAGCGGGGCATCGCGGTAACGCCGGCTTCAGCAGTGGCCGCAGCCAAAACCTTGAGCCTGATCGACCTGGACGACCGCCAGGAAACCTTCTTGAGTTTGAGAAGCGTGCTTACATCGCGTGTCGAGGAGTTCGAGGTTTTTGCGGAGATCTTTGAACAGTTCTGGAGTGGACTTGGTCACAATGCGCAGCCGCAAAAGATCGTCGAGCGCGAAACTCATTCCAGTATTGACCGCCGAGTTCGGCCTTCTTCGCTTGAGTATGCGCAGAAGGGGTTGTCTTTCTTCCTCGAGAACTGGGGCGCCTCGTCGAATGATTCCGAGCATATCAACATGCCTGCCGCGAGCAACCTCGACGCCGGCACGGAAAAGGACTTCAGCCTGTTTGGCGCGGACGAGCTTCAAGAGATCGCCCGTCTGGCGAGGAGAATCGTCAGGAAGCTCGCTTCGAAACCGAGCCGCCGGTGGAAGCCGGTCCGAAAGGGATCGAGAGTCAATCTGCGTGGGTCATTTCGGGCGTCTCTGAGGACTGGCGGGGAGTTAGTGGAGCTCTCGTTCAAGCAACGCAAACAGAAGAAGACCAAACTGGTAGTGATATGCGATGTGTCCGGGTCGATGGATTTGTACAGCCGGCTGCTTCTTCAATTCGTCCACGCGCTCCAAAACAGTCTTGCGCGGGTCGAAACGTTTGTGTTCAGCACGTCACTCGAACGGATAACCGGACACTTGAAGAACAAGGACTACGAGCGAGCGCTTGAGTCGCTGAGCAAGACGCGTGGGTGGTCCGGTGGCACTCTCATCGGTCCGAGCCTCGCCGCCTTCGATTCCGGCTGGCCGAGACTGGTTGATAAGCGGACCATAGTAATTATCTTGAGCGACGGGTGGGACACTGGGGAACCGGAACACCTTGCCGCGTCGCTTGCAAGCTTGAAGAGACGTGCAGGAAGGCTGATCTGGCTGAACCCGCTGCTGGCTAGTCCTGACTACAGACCGCTGACTCGCGGAATGCAGGCCGCGCTTCCGTATCTGGATCTGTTTGCGCCGCTACATAACCTGCAGAGCTTGCGGGCGCTGGAGCGACACCTCGTTTTGTGAACCGAATATGGAAGACGTGTTCGATCAGATTGAGAACCTCGCCAAGATCGATAAGCGAGTTGCGATGGTCACGCTGGTCGCGACCCGCGGCACGAGCCCCAAAAAAGAGGGAGCCAAGATGTGGGTTGGTGAAAAGGGCCACCTGTTGGGCTCGGTGACCATGGGCGGGTGCGTGGACGCGCGGGTGATCGAGGCGTCAGAACAGACCATCGCTTCCTTCGAACCGCGGATGCTGTCCATGAACCTCGGCGAAGAGGACGCATGGGAGGGCGGGTTCACATGCGCGGGAACCATAGACATAATGATCGAACCTGTGGATCTTGCGAACCCCGAAGACCATCTGCGCAACCTCTACCGGGCAGTTCGTGGTGAGGTTGAAAAGGGAAGGTGCGTAGTGGTGGCTACGCCGCTGGACCGGCCGGCGTCCAAGTTCATCGTGTATGACGACGGACGAGCAGCCGGCACTCTCGGGAGTCCCGAGCTTGATCGGGAGGCTCGGGAGATCGCGCTCGATCTGATTCAGAGGCGCGCTTCTCGCACCGTCGCGCTCGATTCGACTCGAGCTTCGACTGACGTATTCTTCGAGGTGCACGGCCCGTCGCCGACGCTGATCGTATTTGGCGCGGGGCACGTTTCGATGCCGTTGGTAAGCCTGGCAAAGAACCTCGGGCTGAAAACGATTGTCGTGGATGGCCGGCCCCGCTTTGCAACGAGGGAACGGTTCCCCGACGCGGATGAGTTGCTGGTCGGAATCCCATCCGAGATTGCTCGCGCGCTGCGCTACACTTCATCAACTCTTGTCGTCCTTGCTGCGCACGATTACAAGTACGATATTCCGGTGCTGAAGATTGTCTTGAGCACCGAGGCTCCCTACATAGGAATGTTGAGCAGCAAGCGAAGGGGCGAGGCTATCTTGAAGTTCCTCAGGGAAAGCGGCGTGGGTGCGCAAGCGCTCGATCGCGTGCGTGTGCCTACAGGTCTGGATATCGGAGCGGCGACCGCGAGCGAGATAGCTTTGAGCATCCTGGCTGAAGCGGTGGCCGTTAGGTCAGGCAGGCCGGGAACGCCCTTGAGAAATAGAGATTGAGAGAAACTATGGCCGCGCTCTACAGCGAGGTGATCCTCGACCACTTCCGGAACCCTCGCAATTACGGCAGCCTGCCGTGTCCGGACATAACTCACGAAGGTCTCAATCCACTGTGCGGCGACCGGATCAGGATTGAATTGAAGCTGCGAGACGGCGTAATAACAACGGTCCGGTTCCAGGGGGACGGCTGTGCAATCAGCCTCGCAGCGGCTTCGCTGCTCACTGAGTTGATTGTGGATGCGGACATAGACACCGGGGAGGTAGTCTCAAACGCCACGCTGCTTTCATCGTTAAAGAGCGACATCAAGCCTGCCCGAATGAAGTGCGCGCTGCTACCACTCGAAGTGCTTCGGGAAGGGGTCAAGATTCACAGGCAACGCCGGGAATACCCCCAACTTCAGTTGGGGGATCGTTAAGTCCAGCCTACGGGAGCACGGCGCTTCTCCTCTCCGCCGATGTTTAGCTCCTCTCCCGCGGCGCCACTCGCGGCGCGAGTGGCGCCGCGGGAGAGGACCGGGACAATCGTCATCCACAACGCGTAGGCCGAACCTAAAGATCCCCCAACTGAAGTTGGGGGTATTTTCCGGGAATTTTCACACGATCTATGAAGTTGGTGCTTTGACAGTCTTTCAGCAGCCTGCCAGGTGGAAGCTCGCTTGAGTTCGCCGCTCTATGTTGGATTGCTTGTTCCGCTCTTATGGATACCTGGACTGAACCTGTCCCCACGCGTCAGATACGTCAGCCTTATGAATGGCTTGATAGAGGGCGGAATTGTCACCGGCTGGAGAACTGCACGACACACCGGGCAGGAGCGAAAGAAGGAGTATGAGTATGGAATACCTCGCTAGATTTGGCCGTGTGTTTGTGAGTGTCATAAATTTCCAGAACCAACGTGAAGCTCCTGACGACAGCGAGGTAGCCGACGGGCTGGGCGCTCTACTCTGACTCGAACCCGTGACTCGTGAACCTCAGCGTTCGGCTATTCTCAGTAACGGTCCGTACCACAGGCTCGGGCGCGCCGCCGGGCAGTTCAAGCGCCTCGCCGACGCGTTCGTGATTGCTGACGGTCATTGCTTACTCCTGCTCTAGATTATCCAATCAGAATCCGAGGCATTTGTTTGCGCGCGACCCGCTTAGTTGAGCGGTCGATGGGATTGTTGCCTCGAGCTTCAATCTACGGCGCGAGTTGCGGATGATTCTCCTTCAGCCAGTCGGTGACGTATTCACGAAACGCTTTGACGAATGTGATCAATTCAAGCGCATCTTGATCGGTCGCCACGCCAGCCATATCGTATTCCGCGGTGTTCCGCTTTCTGCGGCAAGTCTCCAGGTAGTCAGCATCATCTTTTCGTTCGTCACCCAGGATCAACGGTAAGGCGGCGATCGCTCTGTAGTGTTGCAGCGTTCTCTCAGCACGGAAACCTGAAGCGTGAAGCAAGATCATGCACAGCTTGAGCGCGCCGTTGTAAGCGATGCCGAAACGCCAGTCCGCCGAAATGTCGCCTTCAGCATCGGCAAGGTCGCGCTCCACGATCGCCATCAAGCCAGCGATTTCTTGCCTGCTGGGATTGTGGGGCCGCAACCAACCGTTATCGGCCCATTGCTTCAAGCTCATCTTCGTTTCCAATCACAAACAACCGCGGTGCGCTCAGCACCGAGGTTAGGAAATGATCGCGGGCCTTTCTCCGGCGGGCAACCTCCTGCGTGGTCATCACGTGAGGGTTGATTTCGCGCCCGAGTTTGGTGGCGACGCCCGAAAGCAGCTTGCCCAACTGCCGGAGACTGACGTTACCTATGACCATCAGATCCACGTCGCTCTGTGCTTTTTCCGTTCCGCCGGCAAGCGAGCCAAATACGAAGGCGAGCACGATTCCTCGGTCTTCCAGGGCTGCGCGCAGAACGTCTACAAGCCCGCTGGTCTTGAGCACCAGATTGTGAATGTCCGGATAGAGGGGGTGCTCGTTGTTCGCACGATAGTAAAGACGATTCCCATCTCGGCTCGCCCGGACCACGCCGATGCGAGTGAGTCTCTTGAGTTCCTGCCGCACGGTTGCATCGTTGAGCGCCGCCTGTCGTCCGATCTCGCGCACGTGAAGCTCGCGGCCTTCAGTTGCGAAGAGCAACCGAAAGATCTCGGCCTTGACCCGCGAGGAGAGCAGTTCAACCAACGTATCCATAATGCGTGTTCATACCACGCAACTGCGTGGTTATACCACTCAACATATTGGCACACCACTGAGTGCCGGTAGCCGGATTCAAGCGGCTAGCCCCGCTTTCAAGCAGGGCTCCGATGATTTCGGGATTGCCTTCCGACATCGCGTGCTCCAAAGGCGTAAACCCGGCATCATCTTTGAAGTTGACCTTCGCTCCTTTTTCTAAGAGGACTCTTACTATCTCTGGTTGTTTCTCGACGATTGCCACTACCAGAGGCGCCGGTGGGGTTTTCGAGCTGTAACTAGTAGGTCGCTCCAGGATGCCCGGCCTTATGAGGTTCGAGTCAGGGTTAGCGCCTTGATCCAGCAGTCTGCGCACGGTTGCAACATCAGCCTTGTGAATAGCTTGATAGAGAGCGGAATTGTCACCGGCCGTCGTACAGCACAACATTCCCGGCAGGAGCGAAAAAAGGAGTATGAGTATGGAATACTCCGCTAGATTTGGCCGTGTATTTGTCAGTGTCAAACAAAAGTCCCCACTGCGATTTCCGGCCGTCCACGTAAGACCATCTGATCTCCGGGCCTTGGATTTCATTGTATGCCGAGGGCGGGACTCGAACCCGCACGGGCGTTGCCGCCCAGAGGATTCTAAGTCCCGTCGTTATCGGTTCGAGCTGACCGATTCGGGCTCGGTTGGAGGATGGTCGCCTGTCGCGAACAGTACGCGCCGCATGTTGATCAATCCTTCTCGGTTCAGCTTGAGCGCCGCTACGGTTGCTCTCTCCCAGTCGTGCCTTGCACTCTTGTGTAGTCTCCGCTCCACGCGAAGTGATCACTCCAACTCTCTTCTCGTGGATTGAACAACGAAGCCGGAAAGCCCGTCGCCGGATCACGGGCGACAGTCTTGATTGCCTTGTGACTGTTGCAGCCTTGGCACGCCAATACCAGATTCGATTCGACGGTCGGCCCACCAGTGTAGCGTGGCGAGATGTGTTCGACCGAAAACGATTGGGGCGAAAACCTTGATTGACTGCGGCAATACTCGCAGCACCCTCTGGCTCGATCCGCCACCAGCCGAGTCACGCTGACCGGAATGTACTCGCTAGGCATTCTCCGGGAACCTGATACCCAATTGATCCATCAGCGCCGTCAAGGTTGTACCACGCAGCTTGGCTAGATCGGCCAGCGCCTCAAGTCTCTCAGCGTGCAACTGCTCGGCTCGATCAGACAGAGTTAAAAGTTCTTCTGCTTCTGCTTCGGACAGCGAGCTGTTATCCCGCTTCGCTTCCAACTCGCAAAGCCGAGCCATCAATTCCGCGGGAAGAGCCTCGTTAATTCGCTCCAACAGTTTCGATTCCTCAGGCTCGAGATGAGGCGCCCTTCGCGCGGCCCCAAAGCGCTATCACGTGAGGCACAAGCTTCTCCAGCTCCGCGGGGCTTAGTTGCTTCATCGCTGAAAGTATCTGCTCGCTTGAAAGACTACCAGCCATCGATTTACCCACTGCCTCCACATCCGGGCCCTGGGATCTAAGGACCGGCCCGAGCCCAGCCTCGATAAGAACTACCTCTTTTTACCACCAACTACCGAGCACAAACAACTGACCACTGACCACCGCTGACGCCTCAGGGCTTCCACTCTCTGATCCCCTCAATCGTCTTGCCCATCGAGCGCGCCTCCTCCTCGATAAAGCTCTTGAAGAAGTCTACCATTCGCTGGTTGTAGTGCGGATGACCTCGTTATGCCACTGCGAGCCCGGTCTTATGATTGTCGAGTTAGGGTTGGCGCCTTGATCGAGTAATTTGCGCACGGCTGCAACGTCATTTTTCTGAATGGCTTGATAGAGGGCGGAGTTATCACCGGCTGGAGAACTGCACGACGAACCGGGCAGGAGCGAAAGTAAGAGTATGAGTATGTAATAAGCCGCTAGCTTTGGCCGTGTGTTTCTCAGGGTCATAAATTTCCAGAACCAAGTCTAGAGAACTTTCCTGAAAGCGAAGATCAATAAACCCGATCCCGTACTCGAATGCAAGGCTTCGATCTTAACTTGCATTCGAGTAAGGAGGCTAAACTCTCTCCGCCTTGCGAAGGCAAGCGCTAGTTGGTTTTGGGATGGGGTGGTATCATCCTTCGTCACCACAGCGTTTCTGCCGAGACCGGCGTGCCAGATTGTTCTCTCTGAATCTAAGAGCAGCCATGCCCAAACGCACCAGCCTCACAGGCAGCGAACTTTTCATCGTGGATAACAGCGACCACGACTGGAAGGCAATGCGCTACCTGCACGACTGGTGTCAGCTCTCCGAGCGCATCGACATCGCGACAGGCTACTTCGAGATTGGCGCGCTCTTGGGACTGAAGGACGAATGGCAGAAGGTAGATCTGATTCGCGTGCTGATGGGCGACGAAGTCTCGCTTCGCACCCGGCATACATTTCAACAAGGTCTTCAGCGGGTGACGGCCCGGCTCGATGAGAGCCTTGAGACCGAGAAGGAGAAGAACGACTTTCTCTCTGGTGTCCCGGCAATCGTTGAAGGAATCCGTTCAGGCAAGATCATATGCAAGGTCTACCGCAAAGATAAGTTTCACGCGAAGGCTTACATCACACACGCGCGCCTGGAAGTCGTTGGCTCATCTGCATTGGTCGGTTCGTCGAATTTCACGTATCCCGGTCTCACTGAGAACATCGAGCTCAATGTTCAGATCACTGGTGCGCAGGTGAATGTGCTTCAGGAGTGGTACGACGAGCATTGGAACGCAGCGGAAGATGTGACGGCGGAGATCCTTCGAGTTCTCGAACGGCAGATTCACGAATACTCGCCGTTCGAAGTCTACGCAAAGTCCTTGCAAGAATACTTTCGCGGTCACGAGATGTCCGTCGAAGAGTGGGAGATTGGCGATCCTAACAAGGGTGGGTCGCGCCTCTACAAGAAGCTCGACCAGTATCAGCAGGAAGGCTATCAGTCGCTGATGAAGATCGCGCGAAAGTATCGCGGCGCTTTCCTCTGCGATGGCGTCGGACTCGGAAAGACATTCATCGGCATGATGGTGATCGAGCGTCTGGTCGAAAAGGATCGCAAGCGCGTCGCCTTGTTCGTGCCAAAGTCCGCGCGCAAGCCGGTTTGGGAAAAAGCGCTTCGCCGCTACCTTCCAAACTTGAGCGGCGACTTCTCGAACCTCGTGATCTTCAATCACACGGACCTCAATCGCGGTGGCGAGACCGCAGAGCGGCTTGATCGAATAAGAGAGATGGCCGATGTCGTAGTAATAGACGAAGCTCATCATTTCCGAAACCCCGGCATCGAGGGCCGGGGCGCCAAGCGGCCTTCCCGCTACCGCAAGCTCTTTGAGATCCTTGAAGGCAAAGACCTCTATCTACTTACCGCTACGCCGATCAACAATCGCCTGGTCGATCTGCAGCACATGATGGAACTCTTTTCGCGGCGCGAGGCTGATTATTTCAAGGTCGCTCCCTTGGGCATTCACTCTTTGCCCGGCCACTTCCGAACGATGGAGAAACAGCTCGAACGAATGTTGGCGCAGCGTGACGGCGACGAAGCCATTGAGACGAATCAGGTCGAAGCTGAGCAAATCCTATCTAACGACACACTCTTCAGAGAATTGGTAGTGCAGCGCAGCCGCGCCTACGTCAAGGCCAGCCAGGTCCAGCAAGGCGTGCCACTGACCATGTTCCCCGTCCGTGAAGACCCGCAGGTTGCGGCATACTCGGTAAAGAAAACGTATGGGCGGCTGCTTTCAATGATGGACAAGGCCTTTGCCAAAACAAAGCCTTTGTTCTCCCTTGCGATGTACGATCCCCTAGCGTTCTTGAAGGTGTCTGATGAAGAACTCGATCCGCTGGAGGTAGGACGCCAGAAGCAAGTCGTTGCGCTGATCCGCACTCAGTTTCTCAAACGCTTCGAGAGTTCCGCTTACTCATTCAACCAGTCATGCGAGATGTTGCTCGGTAAGCTGCTTGCCTTCGTGATGAAGTATGGCACTCCCAGCGAAAAGTCGCGGCTCGAGCGCTGGAAGGCCCAGCACTCCGATCGAATGGGCTTCATACGCACTGGTCAGCCCGATCTCTTCACAGACCAGCTCGACCTTGGCGAGCAGCCGGATCAGGACAGCTTCGACGACCTCGTTACCGAAGAGATGCTGGAGGAGTTGGAAGACCTGCCTCGCGAGAAATACAGAGTCGCAGACATGATCGGTGAGACCTTTCTCGATCTCGACCAGATTATTGAGTTTCTCGAGGAGCTCAAGAAGTTCAAGCCGTCGAACGACGATAAGCTGCTTGCCTTGATCAAACTTCTAAAGTCCGAGTCGGTCCTGAAGAAGCACAAGGTTCTGATCTTTACCGAATACCGAGACACCGCGCGCTACTTGCTAGAACAACTCGAAGCCAACGGCATCGCTGGCGTTGAGGAGATTGACAGCGGAACAAAAGAAGATCGCGGCCAGCTCATTCAACGGTTCTCGCCATACTACAACGAATCATCGAGCAGCGAGTTGGCGGAAAGCGGACAGGAAGAGATACGAATCCTGATCTCCACCGACGTTCTATCGGAAGGCTTGAACCTTCAAGACGCCACACGCTTGATCAACTACGACCTGCACTGGAATCCCGTGCGACTAATGCAGCGCATCGGGCGCGTTGATCGGCGAATGAACGAAGAAACCGAAGGCCGCATCCTCGCGGATCATCCCGACCAGAAGAGCATTCGCGGAACAGTCGCCTTCTGGAATTTCCTTCCGCCCGATGAACTGGATGACCTATTACGCCTCTACAGCAAAGTCAGCCACAAGACGCTGCGAATCTCTCGAACCTTTGGCATCGAAGGCAAGAAGCTGCTCAAGCCCGACGACGACTTCGAGGCGCTCCGTGATTTCATCCATGCGCACGAAGGCGAGACGACGCCAATCGAGACGATGCACCTTGAGTATCAGAAGCTCTTACAAGACTATCCCGAACTGGCATCGCGGTTAGATAACCTTCCTGGCCGGGTGTTCAGCGGGAAGGAGCATCCCTCACCGGGCACGAAGGCTGTCTTCTTCTGCTACACGCTGCCGGCTCCGCGCGCGGGCCTTACTGAAGCCGAGAACGCCAATGTCGGCGAATGGACCGAAGAGGCCGGGCGCACTGCCTGGTACCTTTACGATCTCGCGAGCGGCGCAGTCGTCGAAGAGCCAACAGAAATCGTTGGCGTTATTCGCAGCACTCCTGAAACACCGCGCCGCCGCACCATCGAACACGCGACGCTCGCTGAGATCCGAACGAAGATCGAGAAGCACATTAAGAACAGCTATCTCAAAAAAGTTCAAGCGCCGGTTGGCGTGAAGCCGGTGCTGAAGGCCTGGATGGAGGTGTCCTGATTCGCTATTGCGCGTGCTAGAATTGCGGAACGAGGAGCAAGAAAGAGATCCTATGAAAACCACAATTCAAACCGAACTACCGGATGAGCTAGTCTCTCAAGCCCGCTCCTTGGTCGATCAGGGGTGGGCCGGAGACTTCGACGAACTGCTGACAGACGCCCTCCGTCGTTATCTGGAATCGCACTCTTCGGAGCTGTCTGAATCGTTCATCCGACAGGATGTCGCCTGGGGCTTGAGCGGCCATGAGTGATGACGCTCCGCCGGTGGTTGTCCCCGACACGGGACTCACGCGAAGGATAACTTGCTTTAGAAGTTTCAAACGATAGGGAGCCGACAGATGCCACAAACCCTTCAACTCACCGCAGTCATTCAACGCGAAGATGATGCCTACGTAGCACTGTGCCCAGAACTTGATATCGCGAGCCAGGGCGACACGGTCGAAGAAGCACGCGAGAATGTCATTGAAGCCATCGAACTTTTCCTGGAGAGCGCTGACTCGTCAGAGATTAAGCGGCGATTGCACCCAGAAGTATACGTCACGCGTTTGGAGGTCGCCGTTGGGTAAGCTGCGCGCGCTTTCTGGAAGAGATGTATGCGCGATTCTCACCCGTCACGGCTTCGTGGAAGTACGTCAGCGAGGCAGCCACGTAGTCATGCAACGGCGGACTGAGGACTCAACCATTACCGTCCCGGTTCCTCGACACGCTTCGCTCAAACCAGGGACACTGAAATCAATAATCCGTCAGTCAGAGTTGCCACGCTCTCTATTTGAGACCGAGCAGTAAAAGAAAAAGAGAGATTCCATCTTTCAAGGACGCGAATGACCGACAACGGATTGGACCTGAGAGCGGTTAAGACCTTCCCTTCACTTGTAAAGTATCTTCGCGATGAACTCGATTGGCCCATCGAATCCGATGATGTTGAAGACCTGACCTTTGACTACGAACCGGAAGAACTCGGACTCGATGCCAAGACCGCCGTTAAGATCAAAGAGATTAAACAACTCCGTCCGCTGGCCAGCAATCAGCCGTGGGGGATCTTCTTCATCAACTTCGAGCCGAAGCAGTTGCCCATCGTCGCATTGCGGCGGATTCTGCGTGCTCTCGTCTTCAAGAAGCGCGTGTCAGGTAGTCGAGCCCAACAAAAGACATGGCAGCTCAACGACCTGTTGTTCATCTCTTCTTACGGCGACTCATCCGAGCGAGCGATCACGTTGGCGCACTTTTCTGAGGACTCACGATATGGCGACTTGCCGACTCTTCGCGTGCTCGGGTGGGATGCACAGGACACAGTACTGCATCTTGAAGACGCCGAGCAGACCCTGAAAGCAAAACTGCACTGGCCCGACAACGCAGCCGACGTTGAGTCGTGGCGGTCAACCTGGGCATCCGCTTTCACCTTGCGTCCTCGCGAGGTCGTCAGAACCTCCAGGGAACTCGCGGTCAAGCTCGCAGACCTCGCCACCGTAATTCGCGAGCGTGCAAACAAAGTCCTCGCGATCGAATCGGCTTCGGGACCGTTTCGAAAACTTCACCAGGCGTTTCAGGAAGCGCTGATCCACGATCTGAGCCAGGACGACTTCGCGGACATGTACGCGCAGACCATCGCTTACGGGCTCTTGACCGCTCACGTGTCACGGCCTGCCGGTCTTGTGGCTGAGAACATCGTTGACATAGTGCCGAACACCAACCCGTTCCTGAAGGAACTGCTAGGCACGTTCCTCCGTGTTGGCGGACGCAAGGGAAAGATTGATTTCGATGAGCTTGGCATCAACGAGGTCGTGGAGCTTCTGCGCAACGCAGACATGGATGCGGTGCTGCGCGACTTCGGCGACCGCAACCCGAACGAAGACCCGGTCATTCACTTCTATGAGCTGTTCCTGAAAGAGTACGATCCCGTGAAGCGAATGAAGCGCGGTGTCTTCTATACCCCTCGTCCCGTTGTCAGCTTCATCGTTCGTAGCGTGGACGAAATACTGCGCACTGAGTTCGGGCTCGAAGACGGACTCGCCGACGTCACGACGTGGGGCGATATGGCGGAACGTAACGCTGAATTGCTAATACCGGAAGGTGTTTCGCCAGAAGCGCCGTTCGTCCAGATTCTCGATCCCGCGACAGGCACAGGAACTTTTCTGGTGGAGGTTATCGAAGTCATTCACAAGACGATGGTCGAGAAGTGGCGCAAGCAGGGTGTCGGCGTGTACGACGTACGCCTAAAGTGGGATGACTACGTTCAGAGAGATCTGTTGCCGCGTTTGTACGGCTTCGAGTTGATGATGGCGCCTTATGCCATCGCCCACATGAAGATTGGTCTGAAGCTGAGAGAGACGGGCTATAGTTTTCTCTCCAGCGAACGCGCCCGGGTCTACTTAACCAACACGCTCGAAGAGCCGAAGGATTTCTCGGATTACTTCGAGCAGATGGCGCCCGCGCTAGCGCATGAGGCGTATGCTGCAAACAAGATCAAGCGACGCAACTCTACGACCGTTATCATAGGCAATCCTCCATATGCTGGTCACTCGACGAACACCGGGCAGTGGATTAACGACTTGTTGAGGGGCAAGGACACGCTGAGCGGCGAGAAGACTGGCAACTACTTTGAAGTCGATGGCAAGCGGCTTGATGAACGAAATCCTAAGTGGCTCAACGACGACTACGTCAAGTTCATGCGTTATGGTCAGCGGCGAATTGAACAGTCAAGGCTAGGAGTGCTCGCTTTCATCACAAATCATGGCTACTTCGATAATCCCACGTTTCGTGGCATGAGGCAGAGTCTCTTGTCGACGTTCTCGGCTGGCTACGTTCTGGATCTTCACGGGAACGTAAAGAAAGGACTACGCGCTATAGTCGATCAGAACGTGTTCGACATCCAGCAGGGCGTCGGGATTGGGATATGGGTGACGTCGGGAGCTACCAAGGCTGGACATCGCGTTAGCCATTCTGAGGTGACCGGAGATCGGGTGGAGAAATATCAGTGGCTTCAGGACCGCACGGTACTGTTGAACCAGTATTCAAAGGTCGAGCCAAGCGCCCCCTTTTACGTGTTCGTACCTCAGGAAAAGACGATTCGTGAGGAGTTTGCGAGAGGCACTAGCCTGGTAGACGTCTTTAGAGCCAGTACAATGGGAGTAACGACCGGCAGAGACCAGCTTTGCATAAGCTTCACGTCGCAGGAGTCACTGGAAAAGCTGGCTGACTTTACTTCCGACTTACCAGAGATTGAACTAGCTAACCGCTATGGTCTGTCTAACAAGTCCGGATGGAACATCGCAAAGGCCCGACGCGCGATTAGATCTGCTGGTTTTTCGAAGCGCGGTTGCCAGGCATTTGCCTACAGACCGTTTGATGTCCGCGTCTTGTATCTGGACTCGTCAATCGTAGGCAGACCGCGACTTGAAGTGATGAAACAGATGCTGGAGCCGGACAATCTTGGGCTTTGCACAACACGCCAAGTGAATGGCGAGTTCCGGCACGTTTTCTGCGCACGCTGTCCGACGAATGATTGCCTAGTTTCCCTTGCCTCGGGCGAGCGGACATATTTGTTTCCACTTTACTCAGGGGGAGGTCGGCATGGAATGCTGGGGCACCTCAACCGGGAATCAAATCTAATTCCGACATTCGTCAAACACTTTGCGAGGCATCTCGGGATCCAACAAGAGGCTGAGGAGGGTGCACTAAGCCGCGACATCTTTTGTTACTTCTACGCTTTGCTTTACAGTCCGGCGTATCGCAGGAGGTACTCTGAATTTCTGAAAATAGAATTCCCGCGCGTGCCGCTGACCACTAGCGTCGATCTGTTCCGAGCTTTAGCTTGCCTCGGCGCCGAACTCGTCTCCCTGCACCTGCTGGAGTCCCCGAAGCTTGGCCGACCACTCACGACCTACACAGGTCCCTCGCATTCCGAGGTCGAGAAAGTCTCTTATGCAGGCCACACTGTGTGGCTCGACAAGGCGCAGACGCGAGGCTTCAAGGGTGTTCCAGAATCTGTATGGAGCTTTCACGTGGGCGGCTATCAAGTCTGCGAGAAGTGGCTCAGGGACCGGCGTGGACGCACGCTCTCCGACGAAGACATCACGCACTACCAGCGCGTCGTTGTTGCGCTCAACGAGACCATCCGCCTGATGGGAGAGATCGACACGGTGATAGAAGAGCACGGCGGCTGGCCGCTCGTCGGCAGTCAGGATGTGCCCAAGCCATCAGAACCCGATCAACTCCCTTTCTCGTGACGGCTTCACCGGAAGATCTCGGTGAAGCCGAAGCTGACACAAAAGAAAAACCAAAGAAGGTCGCGCGCCCAAAACCGGAGAAGCCAACCGCTTCATCACCCACATTGGATGACTTCGACCGCGACGCGTTGATCGCCGCAATCCGAGAAGTCTTCTCTCAGAACTCCGAGCTTGACCGCGACTCAGCGATTCGCGAAGTCGCTCACGCGCTTGGGTTCGGGCGTACCGGATCAAAAATCGCAGAGGCCATCGACTCCGCGCTGATCGCAGCCGCCAAGCGCGGAGTGATTCAGAACAACCGCGGCTACTTGTCGTTGTTGACGCGAAGCATCGGCGACTACTCGCGAGGCGAGATGATCAACACTTTGCTTTCGGTGATGGGAGTCGTCTGGTGGGAACGTGAAGAAGCGATCCGCGCCGCCGCCCGTCATCTTGGCTTCAAGCGAACCGGTTCGTTGATTAGAGACGCATTCAAATCAGCAATCAACGGGGCCATCCGCCGCGGCCTGCTCGAATCCACTGGTTCAATGATTCGCAAGTGTAGGTAGCCACGAGAGTCATAAGAGGAGGTGTCTCGAGGGATGAGTAGCCAATCCAATCAGAACTATCCGCTTCGCCATATTTCCATCCGTGTTCCTTGGCACGATGACGGATGGCGCGGAACCGTATGCAAGGCCCCCAAGCTGAACACAGCCTGTCTTAAGCTGCCGCGCATCGCGGAAACAAAGAATGAGGAGGCTGAAGACGCAGTCGCCGGACAGTCGATCAAGATTCTCGAACGAACAGACTGGCCCTGTTGCGTCAGTGAACGGGCGACGTTCATGGCGGACTTCCCGATCGTCCGAATGGCTGCGCACCCATATATAGAGACCTCGCCTAAGACCCACGGGCATTTCGGGCCAACTGAATGCCGTCAGCCCCCTTATTCGGCTCCGGCTTTGCCGTTCTTGTGGATGCGCAAGGACCAGTCCGAACGTTACACCAGAGAGTACGATCTCGACGTAGACGAGGAGAGAGAGCCGGACCTTGGGTTTTCGACAGGATGGATGCAAGACTTGAGGAACCAGCGCCCGTTGTTGGACTGCTTCTTTGGCCATATTCGGCCTGAACAGTCACTCTGCTTCTTCTACGCGAAACAGGTCCCTTTCGTAGAGGAGTTCGGCCGAATCATCGTCGGCGTGGGAAGGGTCAGGAAGATCGGGCCGGCAATCGAGCACGCCCACACAAAGAAAGGCGACCTGCGAAGCTCAGTATGGGACAGAGCCATTGAACACTCGATCCGCCCCGACTTCAAAGATGGGTTCATTCTGCCGTACCACGCAGCTATCGAATTGGCGGAAAGAAACTCTGATTTCAACCCTGCCGAGATCGCTGCGTTCGCGCCCGCCGATCGCATAGCGGAGTTCTCATACGCATCTGAGCATGTGAGCCACGACGGAGCGATTGCCGGGTTGCTTGCATGCGCTGCTTCGCTAAACAAGGCCAAGGAATCTATTGAGGGTCCCTGGGAAAAGTGTTTGAAGTGGATCGATGATCGCCTGGGCGAGCTTTGGAAGATGCGAGGTCCTTGCCCGGGTCTCGGCGCGGCGTTGGTCGCTTTCGGGATTGAGTTGGGGACCTTTGTCGCAAGAGAGCTCGCTGCACAAGTGGGTGACAATGAAGATCCGTGGCCACTCGTGGACAAGATGTTCAAGGAACCGAAATCGGTACTACCCGCGCAGCTCACGAAGCAGATTGGAACAACTCTCCGGGATACATGGAAGGCGCTGAAGAAAGACCGCCTCGCGTTACTTCAGCTCATTAGCCGGTTCGACATCACTCCTGAGCAAGCATCGGCGTTGTATGTTCGCGAAGAGCGGGAAAAACAAGGCATTGACTGCGAGGATAGCCAGATACTTAAGGACCCATACCAGGTTTATGAAATGACCCGGTTGACCGCGCTACCTGTTAGCCTCTGGACCGTGGATCGCGGGGTCTTCCCGGTGCCGGTAGTGCGAGATAAGCATCCGTTGCCCGAGCCAAGTGCTCTTGACAGCGGGACTGACCGGCGACGCATTAGGGCGCTGACAGTGGAGGTCCTGGAGAAGGCTGCGGGTACTGGACACACGCTTCTATCGCAGAGCGACATCGTGACTAAGATTCGTGAGCAACAGATCGAACCAAAATGCATGGTGAACGAGGACGTGATGGCGGTCGCCGAGTTCGATTTCGCTGGCAGCCTTACGGTGACCGAGATGAACGGCGGAAAGGTCGCCTATCAATTGGCTCGACTGACGGAAGTCGGCGAGGTGATTCGCAACGCTGTCACTAAGAGAATGAGTGGCAAGCGGATCAAGGTCGAAGCGAATTGGCCCGCCATTCTTGACAAGGTCCTCGGGCCTCTGCCAGAGGAGGAGTCTGAACTGGAGTCTGAACTGAAGGCGCGAAAAGAAAAGGTCAGCGCCTTGAAGGAACTGGCTGAGTCACGATTCTCTGTGCTCATAGGACCCGCTGGTTCTGGCAAGACCAGGGCCTTGACGGCACTCTGCTCGCATAAGGACATAGCCGACGGCGGGGTACTATTACTCGCCCCAACCGGTAAAGCTCGCGTGAGGATGGAGGAGGCGGCGAAGGAGCTAAAGGTAAAGGCTAAGACGCTGGCGCAATTCCTGAGCCCACACCGGTACGACTGGCAGACTCAGTCTTATCACTTGTCCGATCAGCCAGCGGAGGACCAGGCGAAGACTGTGATAGTTGATGAAGCATCGATGCTGACCGAAGAGATGCTCGCTGCGCTCATCGAAGCTTTGAAGGGTGTTCATCGTTTGATCCTGGTGGGTGATCCGAGTCAGTTACCGCCGATTGGAGCGGGACGACCTTTTGTAGACATCGTTAGCAAACTTAAGCCGGACAACGTCGAGAGTCGACCCCTGCGAATCGATGCCGGATACGCTGAGCTTACGATCAGGCGCAGACAGACCGGCGACGAAAGAAAAGACCTTCAGCTTGCGGAATGGTTCAGTGGCAGACCGTTGGCGCCGGGAGAAGACGAGATATTCGACGAAGTAGCGAAGACAGGAGATTCAAAGCATCTGCGGTTCGTGCGTTGGGATGAAGATGACACTTTCCAGTCGCTGTTGCTCAAGATCCTGGCGGAAGAGCTGGAGCTCAAGAATATAGATGATATCCGGGGCTTTGATCTTTCGCTTGGAGCGAACGCGTTCGGGTACTTCACCTATTTCAACACCGGCTGTGCTGAGAAGGCTGAGTCCTGGCAGATTCTCTCACCGGTGCGAGCGATGACTCACGGTGTTGCCGAAGTGAATCGGCTGGTACACAAACAGTTTCGATCGCAGATGGTTCAGTTCGCAAAGAAGCGATTCTACGAGCGAAAAATCCCGTCGCCTATGGGCAATGAAGAGATCGTCTACGGCGATAAGGTAATGAACCTGGCGAACCACAGGAGAGACAAAGACCGGAAAGGAGGAAGCCTGGTTTATCCTCGAGAAGGCGCTGTCTGCTACATCGCAAACGGTGAAATCGGAATGGTCACAGGTCAGTTCAAGACGAAGAAGATGAACTGGCTGCCGAACCGTCTGAAGGTCGAGTTCTCGTCGCAGAAGAAGTTTCAATACGACTTTCGAGAATGGGAGTTTGGCGAAGTGAAGCCGGCGCCACTGGAACTTGCTTATGCGCTTACCGTCCACAAGGCACAGGGTAGCGAGTTCGGTAAAGTGATGTTGGTACTCCCTAACCCCTGTCGTCTCCTTTCGCGAGAGCTTCTGTACACAGCCTTGACTCGGCAACGCGACCGCATGATTCTTCTTCATCAAGGCAGCATGCAGGACCTGCGAAAGTATGCGTCCGATACCAGGTCTGAAATAGCCGGGCGGATCACGAATCTCTTCGCTAAACCCAATCTTGTCGAGGTTCAGGGCCGCTTTATGGAGTCACGACTGATCCATTGCACTTGCGACGGCACGCCGGTTCGATCGAAATCCGAAGTGATCATTTACGATCAACTGGTCAAACACCGAATCACACCCTCATACGAGAAGGAGCTCGTAATCAACGGTGTTGAGAAGCTACCGGATTTCACAATCGAGGATGATGAAAGCGGCGTCACCTACTACTGGGAACATCTCGGTCTGTTGTCTGACCCCGGCTATCGAGCTCGATGGGAGGCAAAGTTAGCCTGGTATCGAGCAAGTGATATTCTGCCCCACGATGAAGGAGGTGGCGATCGTGGCACTCTCATCTTGAGCCGGGACAGCGAGGAGGGGGGCATTTCGTCTCAGGACATCTCTCGAATCATAGATGAGGCGCTCGGTTCGCTGGTGCCTAAGTCAGAGGAAGATTCAATTGCCTCGTTGATAGCAAAAGGCGAGAGCCACCTTTTGGAGTTCAAGTCATCGGCTCGATGGGACATTCGCCAGAAGAAAGCTAGCAAAGAAATTGAAGCGGTGGTAGTCAAAACAGTCGCGTCATTCCTGAACTCAGAGGCCGGAGGCACGCTCTTAGTCGGGGTCGACGACGGCGGAGCAATCCTCGGGTTAGAGCATGATTATAAGACACTGGGTAAGAGGCAAACCCGGGACGGGTTCGAGAACTTCCTGACGACTCTGCTGCTAGATGCTTACGGCAAGGAGTCCAGCCCTCTCATAGGCATCACTTTTCATGAAGTCGAAGGAAAGGACGTATGCCGCGTAGCAACGAAGTCCTCGCCGAACCCGGTGTTCGTCAGGGATGACAAAGGCGAGCATATGTATATTCGAGCCGGCAACTCAACGCGACTGCTCTCAACACGCGAAGCTATCGAGTACTGCAAGATGAGATGGAAGTGACCTTCCAGCGCCTCGCTACACTGAATCAAAGTCATCGTTGACACAAACGAAACCACCCGCGCCGGCGAGATCGAACGACTCGGTTTCACCGGCTTTGATGCTTTGCATCTGGCGTGCGCCGAAAGCGGAGACGCCGATGTCTTTCTAACCACAGACGACAAACTAATGAAACGCGCCGCTCGGGTGTCAACAAAGCTCGATGTGAGGGTCGCCAATCCGCTACAATGGGCGCAGGAGAATCTCATCGTATGAACATCCAGGAGCTCACTCAAGAACAGATTCGCGTAATCGGATTAGAAGTCTTAGCGCGGGAACTCGGCCCGACTGGCTTGGTCCGTTTTCTACAGCTCTACGAGCAAGGAAGCGGCGATTATACGCGCCAGCGCCCTGACCTCTTACCGCCGCTAAACGCCGCCCAAATAGCGGAGAAGATACGCGAGAACCGTGATAAGTAGTGCCGCCGTTGCCTACGAGGTTCGACACCGTCTCCCTAGAATCAGAGCATCTGAAGAAACTTGCGCGTGTCTCTTAGCAGTTCCATATCATCAGGAGAGATTCCATCCGGATGAAAGTGCATCACGTCGTTTCGAATCCTGCCCACCTCTCGTAGCCGCTTTGTACATTCTGCACGTGACAGGTCGTAGCCAAGTCGATCCCAATTGACTGGCTTGTCGAGAAGACGAACATACTCCCCAAACGTCAGGTTCGCTACGTTCTCTATTTTTCGGTTCGCGTCATTCGGATCGGGATTGGCTTTTAGGTCTTCGAGAGAGAATTTGCCATCAATCAATCGACGCAGATGGTTCTCAATCTCCGAGAGCAACAGAAAAGGTTCTGAGAGATCACTGAACTGACGGCTAATATCGTAGGTAGTAACAAGTCCGGTGATCTTATTCTCGTTGTTCCTGACGAGGACGACATCCCTTTCCGCTATCTTCCCAATCGCTTCGAAGAGATGAGTCTCGGAGCTTACGACGTCGGCTTCCTCGATACAGTCGCGAACATACTTGCATGGATTGCCACTTCTCACTCTTGCTCGACCGATTGATCTCCAGCTTACAAGGCCTTGCACAGTTCGTTCGCCCTGCATTACGGGCAATTGCGAGTAGTTATTCAAGAGCATCTTGGCAATCGCATCGGTGAGTTCCGTATCGCGGGTGACGGAAAGTGGTGGCGTATTCGCCGCCTTGAGCATGCCAATTCGCGGGGCAGGATCAGGAACGCTCCCGCCGCTCACCGCTGCCGAGGACGCATCAGTCTCGGTCCCGGGTTCCTCAACAACGATTGTTTTGGAAGCCACAGGTTTCTTGTCCGGGCGTTGTAGCGGCTTTAGCTTGATGCGTTGGTCAATATAAGCAACTTCGAAATCAGGGACAGTAACCAGCTTGGCTTTCCTCAGAGCCGATCTAATTTCGCGCACGACGAGAAGCCCGCGACGCTGCGCGTCAAACCACGATAGTAGTTCTTTTACCCTTACTACTTTTGGCTTGCCATCTTGATGGATCTTCTCGGCGGCTTCCTCAAGCTGTGGAGGTATCTTGGCCATTGAGAGATATCGTCAGGAGAGACTCCGTCTGGATCCCTACAAACTTTGATTTCATTTGTATGCCGAGGGCGGGACTCGAACCCGCACGGCCTTTTGGGCCAGAGGATTTTAAGTCCTCTGCGTCTGCCATTCCGCCACCCCGGCTTTTCAAACGCAAACCCTATGACAATCCAACCCGTGAGCTTACTCGAACGCAAGCGATAACAATCCAACCTGTGAGCCCTACTAAATTCAAACGCAAGCTATCACAATCCAAACCGTGAGCTACTTAAAAACGAGCTACTAACGAGCGACATTCTTTAGCTGGTTTATCCTATCCCGAATCGCACTGGTGAAGCAGTTCACCTCCTCACTCGTTGCCCCACTCGCGCCGAGCCCCGCCCGAATCTGCTCATCAGTGATTCGCCCAATGAAGCCGAGCAACCATTTGACGTCACTCACTCTGATGCCGTCTCTTATGTCGTGTTCACGCTTCCCATCGTAGCCAAAACGCACCCTGCCGCCTTCGACTCCGTTGATGAACTTTCGCGTCTGACTCGTGTAGCCGTCGCAGTCCCACTTCTCCCGCGATAACGCCCCTCCCCACTTTCCCATAGTCGCACCCCAGTCGCTCAACAGGTAGCTGACTTCGCCGGTCTTTTTTCTGGTGTATATCGCGGTATTGGACGACGATTCTCGCTGGTCCTTGGGGTCCCAGTTCGATGTCAGCATCACGATTATCTTCAGACCGTTCAGTTCCTGCGTCCCGACAAAAGGGTTCTTGTCCCACGACCAGCTCTCCTTATCCGTTCGTTTGCTGATTCCCTTCTCTTTCAACTCGAACCTGGCGTTGGTGAAGCGACCGTCGGACCCGACGTACTTCTTTGCCCGACTGAGCCGTTTGACGCCTTCAATCTTTCCGGATTTGACGAAGTGCGTCGCCTCTACGTAATAGCCCGCCGCCCAAACCAACCGCGACGCGAAGACCTCGCAATGAATCTCCGAACCCCACTTCACACCCCAGGTCTGCCCGGCAGCGTCCTTTACCTGTACCTTCGGGTTCGTGCCGCCAGTGTCTTCTTCGATAAATGTGAACGGCGGCTTCGGAGCGAGCTTCGCGCCACCGATTCCATTAACGAAGTCCAGGTCCTCGACCGCGCCGGGGTCGTGCCAAATCGCGGGAGCTTGTAGAGGGGCCGCCGCTTCCGACTTGCCCGCGCCCTTCTTTTTCTTGCCCTGCCCAAACGCCGGCTCGGACGCAGCGATCAACAGACAAGCGATCAGCGCCAAAAGAGTCAGTTCAAGTACTCGTCTTTGCATCACGATTCTCCTTACTTTCTCCGTGTTCACACGATCGACCGCAACTTTTGTTCAACGGCGGCGCCTACCTCGCTGCACCTGGACGCATGCTCTTCTCCGATCAAATCATAGGTGAGCGTTTTGCCTTCCAAGAGCACCGCCGCCACCGCGGCTTCCACCTTACTTGCTGCGCGAGCGAGCCGGTCATCTCCGTGCCGAGCCGCCAACCACTCCAACATCATCTGCATAGCGAGAATTGCCGCCAACGGGTTGGCTTTGTCTTTGCCGGCATGCTTGGGAGCGCTGCCGTGAATCGGTTCGAACATAGCGTGTTCATCGCCGATATTCCCGCCCACCGCCAATCCCAACCCGCCCGCCGTTGTAGCGCCGTTGTCGCTGACGATGTCTCCTACCAGGTTCGGAGCCACGGCGACGTCGAACCATTCAGGGCTGCGAATTTGCCACTGACAGAACGCGTCCACATAAGCGTAGTCCATGGTGATGTCAGGAAACTCGCGTTCGCCGACCTCTCGAAATATGTCGCGAAAGAACCGGTGCGCGCCGATGATATTCGATTTGTCGACGCAGGTCACTTTCATTTGCTTGTTGCGGCGGCGCGCGAGATTGAAGGCATAGCGCACGACCCGCTCAGTTGCCCGCCGGGTTATCCGTATCGGCGTGACTCGGCCGTCTTCGATTGCTTCGACCTCTCCGGTATAAGCATCCTCGGTGTTCTCTCGGATGACGACGTAGTCAACTTTCCCCGGCTCCCAAACCTGAATGAGCTTGCCGTGAATCTTGTGTTTGACGCCAGGGTAGAGTTTTACAGGACGGACGTTTGCGTAGAGGTCGAGCTTTTTCCTGTTGCCAATCACCTGAGCAAACCCAGCCAGTTGAGGCTCGGGATAAGGCTTGCCGGGCTTGGTGAAGATCGTTTTCCCGTCAACCTCGTGGCCAACCGCGCCGAGCAATATCGCGTCGGCAGCCTGGCACTTCTCAAACGAGCCCTCGGGCCATTCCGTCTCGTGCTCGACGTAGTAGTGGCCGCCACAGGGAATCTCCTCGACTTTGAAGTCAACGTGGAACAACGCTCCAACCACACTCAAAACTCGCAGGGCGCAGGCGAGCACTTCGGTTCCAATCCCGTCCCCCGGTAGCGCTACGATGTAATATGATTGCTTCGCCATCCAATGCTCCCGTGGCTCGAAGTCGAATGTTCACTATAACCACGGGTCGCGGGATGGACAAGAGAGGCGCGCCTTGACGCGCTTGGTTCTACTTCATATAACCCTGGGAGCGCATCCTGGGAGCGCAGGCATCCCTGCCTGCGCTCCCAGGGTTCGAGTCGAAGGAGAGATCAGCGATGCGACGATCACCAGGCTTGAAGTTTCTTTTCGTGATTATCATCCTGCTGTGGCCGGGCTCAATGGGTTTGTCGCAGGATGCGCCGCCGCCGGCCACCTTTCATCATGTGCACCTCAATTCACTCGATCCTTCGGTGGCCGCTGCGTTCTACACAAAGACCTTCGACGTCACGAAGAAGACGACGATTGCTGGGATTGATGCCGTCCAAAGCGAGAACATGTATCTGCTGTTCAAGAAGGTCACGACTGCTCCGGCGACGTCGCCAGACAGCGCGATCTGGCATTTTGGGTGGGGCAGCACCGATATGGAAGCGGACTATCAGCGGCGCCTCGCGGGCGGCGTCGCGTTTCAAACGCCGATGACCAGGCTCGGCTCGGGAACTTTGTTCGCTTACATGAAAGGGCCTGACGGCGCACTGGTCGAGATCAATTCTTCACAGACTCGCGCTTTCATTCACGTGCACCTGTACAGCGACGCGCCTCTGTGCGCGGCCGAGTGGTATCAGAAACATCTCGGCGCAGTGAGCCGGTCGGCTACTCAGCGGACGGGCCCTTGCGAAGTTCCTTTCGCGGCGCCAAGCGAACCGTTGGGTGTTATTCGCTCGCCGGCGACGACGGTAAGGATCGGCGATATCAATCTGATCATCTATCCGCGCCAGCGTCCGGGACCGCTGGTAAGTACTCGCGCGCACGTCGTCGATCACATCGCAGTGAGCTATCCGGATGTTGCGACAGCTCTTGAGCGCTTGCGCAAATCAGGTGTGAAGGTGCTCGAGGAGCTTCATCGATTCGGAAACAGCAATGGGCGGGCAGCGATGATCGAAGGACCGGATTCGATTGCGATTGAGCTTGTAGAAAGAAAGTAATCGGCAGGCGCGTCACCCGGCCGCTCATGCTAATTGTGGCCGGCAATGTTCATTGCCGCCATCCGCTCGGAAGTAGTACCCTAGAGAAAGTCTATTAGGTCTCTGCAAGGTTAGATCATGAGCTCACATACCGAGACGATCGAGATAACAGGACTGCCACCTGGAACTAAAGACGCTTTAGAGCAGATCGCACGCAGTGACGGAAAGAGCGGAGAAGAATTTGCCCGGACGTTGATTCAGGCAGAGATCCTTTCGCGGCGGCCTTTCAAAGAGATTCTGGCGCCGATTCGAAAGAGCTTCGAGGAAAGCGGTATGACCGAGGAGGACCTTGACGTTCTGATCGAAGAAGTACGCGAGGAAGTCTGGAAGGAACGCACGGAGAAGGGTAAGTGAGCGGCGAGGACGACCCACCGGGTGTTGTCTTTGATTGCGTGGTGTTTCTCCAAGCAGCAGCTAACGAGAACGGTCCCTCCGGTAGCGCATTTGACTTACTCGACAGGGGCGAAATCAAGCTCTTTGTCAGCGAACAAATCCTTCTGGAAATCCGCAGTTCTCTCAACCACCCCAGAGTCCGTCAAAAGTTGCGCGGGATAACGGACGAACGGGTAGAGGCAATCTTCAAGCGCTTGGACAAGCTCGCGATTCCTATTAAACGAAGTACCGCGAGCTTTCGAGTATCCGCGAGACCCGAAGGACGAGCCCTATGTCAATCTGGCAATTGTTGCCGGAGCCGAGTATCTCGTCAGCCGCGACAACGACCTTTTGGATTTGATGAAGGTCGAAACCAGAGAAGCCGAGGCTTTCCGTAAGCGCTATCCGACGCTCACCGTTCTTGATCCGGTGGCTTTCTTGCGTAAGATGAGAGAGTCGATCACTACTGGCTGACAGATAGGTAGTAAGTTTACTGAGATCGGCCGGTCAGCTTCGGGTCCACTTTCTGAACCACGGGTTGCCAAGGCTAGTGTACGGGCCGCCGTCCACTGAGATCTCGAGCAGCAGCCGGTAGTGCGCAGGAGAAAGCATCTGGGTCTTTCCCTTTAGCTTTATGACCTTGCCGTTCTTGGCGATCGGCGCGCTTTCCCAGAAGATCGTGTAGTAGCCGCCCAGGTCTCCGCCTATTTTGCCGCTCTTGAAAGCAGACACGCCGTAGCTGAAGATCTCGTAGCGATTGACTAGTTTCTCCTTCTCGTCGTAGCTCGTGATGGCTCGGCCTTGAAAAGGTCCTTCGGGTCCTTCGCCTTGAATCTCACTCTCATATTTCTGACCGCTGAGGATCTTCTTGTAGGTTTCAGTTCCCTTCATCTTTCCGGCTGGACCGAGCGGCGATTCGGGCACATTCCAATCGAATGCCCACGTGCCGACGAAGTAATCCAGGTTCGGTGGCGGCATCGGGTCGCTTGGTTCGGTTGGGCGGCTCGGTTGTTGAAAGAGAAATGCAATCAGCAGGAGAACGACTGTCATTGGAATTCAGGGGACTCCCGGCTCAATATTCCATTTTCCATTTGTCATTTGTCATTTTTCATCGTGGAGAATCACAAATGACAAATGGAAAATGAAAAATGGTTCTTAATCTTTCTTGCTAGCGCTCTGGCCAGCAGAGACTTTCGTCAGGTCAACGCTGTCCACGGTGTACTCGAACCACGGTATGAACATCTCGTCCCAGCTTTGCTCGCTCCAGAAGACTTCCTTCTGCGGAGCCGGATTGTAACGGTTCTTCAGCGAGTTGTCGTAGTGAGCAATCGCAATCAACTTGCTCCCGGCGGAAACCTTTAGCGGTTGAGCGAGTTCGTAGTGGAGCTGCCAGTTGAAATCAAACTTCGGCACGTTGAGCAGCGTTTGCTTGCGCCCGTCGGGCCAGACCAGGATGTATTTGATGTCCTTGCCGCGTAGATGCATATGCGGAGCGAAGGCGTACACCGTGATATCTTGTTTGACCGTCATCTCGCCCGCGATTTCCCAGTTGTCGGCGTTCGGTGGAATATTCGGAATCTTGCCCCGAGTCTTTACTTCGCGCCCGTTGACCATCCTGGTTTCGGCGATGTCCTTGCCACCTACCAACACGGTGTCTATCACTCCCTTGGTCAGTACCTCGTGAGTAACCGGTCCTTTCGCGAACCATAAGCCAAGCATCGAACGGTCCTTCTCCGGACGACCGGTCGGTTGATAGTGCATGTTGAACTGAAAATACATCCCCGGGCTTATGCGCTTCGCTGTCCCAGCGTAGTGTCTTTCAAAGCCCTTGCCGGGCGCTTGTCCAATCAGCTTGAACGCGCCGGCACGAGCAAACGAGTCCTGACTTTGAAAGACCTCCGAGCCTTCGCGCAATCCACCCGTACGGCTTGCGTCGGAAGTATTCAGCTCAGCCTTAACCGCACGGCCGTTAACGATCTTGCTGCCTTCGGGGAGCCGTGTGACATTGGCGATCGAGTGATGGACTACTGCGGGATTGCCGGGACGCAGCTCAACCGCTTCGACCCAGCGATCTTCTTTGAACGGAACCTGTACGTAGAAGTTCTGCATCGGCAGCTCACCCTCGGCCGGGATCTCGAAGTCGACCGGCATCGGGATAATCAAGTCAGGCTCGCCCGAACTCCAACCCTTTGTGAACTTGGGCAGAGGCGGCAGGGCCGAGTCATCACCCTTCGGCGCGCCGCCATCAACCCAGGCGACGATGGTCTCGATCTCTCGTTGCGATAGCCGCCGGTCATTGCCAAATTTCAGCGAAGACTCAGAGTCGGCATACCACGGCGGCATGCTGCGCTCGATGACTTGTTCGCGAATCGCTTTGGCCCAGGGGCGGACTTCCTGAAAAGAAGTAAGGGACATCGGCACGGCTTCGCCGGGGCGATGGCAATTTGCACACTTGTTGAAGACGATCTGCGCCACTTCTTTGGTGAAGCTTGGTACCGGCTTTTGTGAGGCACTGGTGCGAATGAATGCCGTGACCGCAACAACGGCAAGAATCGCGATGAGAACAGCTATCGAGCGCTTCATCCATCCCTCCTTCTCTCTGCCTGAGAGTTGCGCGGATCTGATCGCCTACACATCGTCAGCCCGTCGCGCCGCCCCGGCTGACGCGAGCTACTTCGAGCCGGACTCCGGCAGCTTGCTGCGGAGATCCTGCTTATCGATCGTATAGTCCAGGTATCCGATCATCATCTCGTCCCAGGTTTGCGGCCCCCACGAGACCAGCTTGGTCGAATCCGGGTTGAACTTGTTTTTGGCAGAGTTGTCGTAGTGAGCGACGCATTCCAGGCGGCTGCCCTTGGGCGCAGCTACTGGCTCTTTGAAGAAATAGGTCATCTGCCAGCCGAAGTCCCATCGAGGCACCGACAACAACATTTTCGATGTGCCGTCCGGATACACCAGCCGATAATCGAAATCCTTACCTCGAAAATGCATGTGCGGGTGAAGGCTGTCGATGTGACTGTCCTCTTTGAATTCAAAGGAAGCTTTAGCCTCGTAGTTGGGATCGCCCGGCGGAATGGCGAGACGCGTCGCGGCCGCACCAGCGGTGATGACTCGCTTCTCAACCGGCGCCCTCGAGAAGATCAACCCTACGCTCGAGCGATCCTTACCGGGCTGACCGTTAGGCGTGTAGTGAACTTGGAATATCAAGACTGAACCGGCCTTTAGCAGCTTTGCCTGACCCGGCTTAAGGATCAGCGGCGCCTCGCCGGGAGCCCAGCCCACCAGTCTTCCGTCAGAGTCGCCCGGTCTTTCACCGGAACTCGGCCGCCCGCTGCGAAGGCTTTCCGGGTTCAGCTCGCCCGCGGCCGGCAAAGGACCATTGCCGGGATATCTGACATCCACGATCACATGATGCACTAACAGCCTGTTCCCCTGGCGAATCTCTGCGAACTGGACGTAGCGGTCCTCTTTGAAGTTCGTGGGAGCAGCGAAGTACTTATATGGGATGACTCCTTCGGCCGGCACACTGAACTCCTCGGGCATCGAGATGATGACGTCGGGTTTGCCAATGTTCCATCCCTCAGTGAACTTTGGAGCAGGCGGGAGATCTTTAGGATTGCCCTCTGCGGCGCCGGCATCTACCCACCCAACGATTGTGTCGATCTCCTTCTGGGAGAGGCGTGGGTCGTTGGAAAAGTGGTTATGTTGCGGATCGGCGAACCACGGCGGCATCTGACGTTGCGTGACTTTCTCGCGAATTGACTTGGCCCACGGTCGAGCCTCCTTGTAGCTTAGCAGCGACATCGGCGCGACCTCACCGGGACGGTGACAGCCTGCACAGTTTTTGTTGATGATCGGCGCTACGTCTTTTGAGAACGTGACCGTCGATTTGTCGCTGGCAACGCCCGGCTCATTCGAAAGGAACAAACCTATCAAAAACACGCCGCAGACAATCCCACAACTGAAGATGCGTTTCATGCGCCAACCTCCCAGCGGAATTATGCAAACCTATTCAACAAACCACCCTATGGATAACCGCGAGGCGCTTCGATATGGCTGCTTTTGAATAACGCCTGAACTGTGACAACAACCCAGCGTTTAACTCGCCTCGCTCCTGCCGACGATACCAAGTGTTCGTATAAAAGCTTGTACCATACAGTATAGGCGATCGCCAAGTTCAGGTAGTGTCCTAATCTTGTGTTGGTCGATCGACTAGGACAGTATCGGGTGCCAGGGCACCTGCGAGTATCAACACAAGATTAGGACAGTTCCCAAGTTCATTCACCGTCAGCTTCGGAGCTAATAGAATTTCTCCTCGATCCTCTTGAGTAACGACCTTGCGATTTGCGCTTGTACGTCTCGTTGGTAGGACCCCAAGACTCCGGATCATTTTGGGGTGATGCTTCGGATGTAGTTCACCAACTGCCAGACTTGCTTCTCGGTCAGCTTGTCCTTATAAGGTTCCATGTCGGCGCTCACCCCATCGCGAATGACTACGAAGATTTCGCCGTCGCTCGAGCCATGGTCCCACGTTTCGTCGGTGAGGTTCGACGGCGTACCTCCGGCGAGAGCCATCGAACCGTCGCCCTTGCCCGACGGGCCGTGACACGATGCGCAGTGCCGCAAATAAGTCTTTCGGCCTTCCGTGATGGATGACTCGTCGCTTGGGATTGGGTTCTTGAGCTTCTGCGCCACGGGGTGGCGATGGGGAGTGGCGGGATGCGTTTCCTGCGTTCGCGAGGCAGCGAACAGCGGCAAAAATAAAAACGCAAAAGCCAAAAGTAGTGACGCGTGGTTGTTTGCAGGCTTCCTCGTCTTTCTTTTTTCCTTTTGCATTGTTCCTACTCCCGGGGAGCGTCGAAGTTTTCGCTCATATAGTCAGGGTCCGAATCGTTCAGGTGTACGAAGATCTCGTGAACCAGGTTGACCAGCTTGTTCAAGCCGTACGCATACTGGTTGTTCTTCACCCTGAGCGCGATCGAGACGTTGCCTCCGCGATTCGTGCAAGAGACTTCGGCGCAACGAGGGTCTACTCGCCGATGCTTCGGGATACTATGATCGGACCGGCTCTTCAACAAGTGCTTTAGATCGCCGTACAGTATCGAGTTCGAAGGCACGTTCGGCAGCAGGTTGTTGAATTTCAGGACGCCCTTCCGCCCGTCGAGGCTGAAGTCCACTAGCCGGCTTCCCAGCCAAACAAACCTGAAGACATTCTTCCTGTTCCGCCCCTTTACTTCATCGAGACCGCGAAAAACTCCTCTGTCGGCATACGCTTGCAGTCCTTTCCTCACCACATCGACGGGATCGGTTGGCATTTTATTAGCGGCGGCACGCGCGACAAGCTGCCCAACGAAATCAGTGATAGTACGACATGCACCCGGGTTCCACTTTCCCCAACAAGCCTGGCGGGTACTGTTCCCGGATCCAGAATTCTTTCTTCGCCTGGCAGTTGATAACCGAAGGCCGGCTCTCTTTGGCAGCGATCTGGTAGCTTCGCTCGAGCGCAGGCCGAAACTCCTCAGGCCTCGTCACGTACTCGCCGTGCGCGCCAAGGGCTTCGCCTATCTTGTCGTACCTGAGGTTCTCCTGAAACAGGTGGATGGGTAGCGTCTTGCTGTTGCCTCGGTTTCCAGTCCATGTGCCCCACGCGTTGTTGTTGTAGACGATAACGATCACCGGCAAGCGGTACTTCGATAGGGTCTCCATTTCCATGGCGGTGTAGCCGAACCCCGCGTCGCCGGTTATGCAAACGACCGGGTGTCCCTTGTAGGCCGCTTGCACGCCGACGCCGTTCTGAACAGCCGCCGCTACGCCTACCGAGTATCCGACATCCGGACCGATCGCTCCATACTGATAGGCGCCGTTCATGATCTGCCCAGGCCGGTAGCCCCTCAACCATCTTCGCGTATATCTCGCGATGCCATAGCCCCCGGAAGCAATCGTAGTCTGTTCTTTTGGAATGTTGCCTCGATATAGAAAGTCGCTCAGCTCTTTGGCAATCACAGCAGGGTGCACAGCATCTGTGTAGCTCAGACCGAGTTTGTAAAATGAGTCGCACTCGTCTTCGAACTTCTTGCGCGCCGCGGCAATCTCCGCGACCCACGCGTCGTGTTTCATCGCGGGTATCTCGTTGAACAAGGCTTCAAGGGCTGCTTTCTCACAACTGACGATCCCTATGTCAATGGGCAAATTGCGGCCGATGTCCTCGGGGCTCGGGTCGATGCGGATGTACTTTGCATCGGGCCCAAACGCGAACTCGCCGATCGTCGGCATACAGTATTGACCGACGAGCACAACCACGTCTGCGCTGACGAGCGCGCTGGGCGCCGCGTTGGCCGAGAGCGGATGCGCGTCAGAGAACTGGCCTTTGGTGGCGCCCGACTCAACCACCGGTATCTGCGCTTTCTCGGCCAGGGCCTTCAATGCTTCCCACGCGCGGCTGTAGAAGACCCCGTTGCTCGACACGATCATCGGCCGCTCAGCGCGCTTAAGGAGTTCAACCGCAGCTCGAATATCTTTGGGATCGGGGTGAGGTCTGGAATCCGTTCGGTATCTCGACTTGTCGAAGTAGTAGGCGAGATCGGCCGCGCTCTTGAATTGCGCGCGATAGACTTCGCTAGGAAAGTCTATGTGAACGGGCCGGGGAATGCCTGATCTCAACTGCCGGAAGGCGTACGCAGCGTATTCGTGGACGCGCCCCGGAGTGATCAGACGCTTGCCGTATTTCTTGAGTCCTTCGGTGGCCGGCTGCTGATATTGAAGTTGGATGCCCGCCTCGGTATCTTCGGTAAACAGCGACATGTTGCTCGCAAGAACGAGGACCGGCGACCGCGCGGCGTTGGCTGAGGCAATGGCGCAGATCATATCCGTGAAGCCGGGCCCTTCCGTGCCGGATGCGGCTGCGACTTCACCAGTGACGCGCGTGAAGGCATCCGCTGCGTGGCACATCGAGCCTTCGTGCCTGCCGGAGTACGTGGGAATGCCCTCGAGCGCAATTGCGTTCTGGACGTTGTAGTTCCCTGGGCAGCAGAACAGCGCCGCGAGCCCCTCTTCCTTGCATACGCGCGCGAACACCTCAGCCCCGGTCATCGGGAAGTCGGCCTTCTTGAGCGGCGTCTTTGTGGCGAGGTTAAACTCGTCTGGGATCTTGATCGGTCTGGATGTGTCGGGCGTGTCCGAGCCGATGGCCACGTTGCGTGTGCCGAGTACGGTGGCCGCGGCCCCTGCGCCGATGGCCGCTTTGGCAATGAAACTCCGTCTTGAAACGTCAAGAGCTTTGTTCACGTCGGTTTCGTTCTGCCGAGCAATAGGCTTACCCATAGTTAAGAAGACACTCCTCTCGAGTCACGTCGGAAGCAACACACGTTTGCTAGTCATCCTTTATCGGCTGAGGCGGCCATCGCCTTCAATACCTATCCTGCCAGTCCTGAGTTACTGGGACACGTTCTACCCAAGCCCGGCGCGCAAGTCAAGGCGGCGGTAGGAATCTGATTGCTGACCATGAATAAAGCCGGAACAGAGTTGCTCGGGCGAGTCGTAGTGTTGCAATTGAGATCGGAAGAGATTGGAGAGGCGAGAGAATTGCATGAGAAAAGCCCGCTCAATCGAGCGGGCTTTTTCTTCGATGTAATCCCGGCGGCGACCTACTCTCCCACACAGTTACCCATGCAGTACCATCAGCTCCGTAGGGCTTAACTTCCGTGTTCGGGATGGGAACGGGTGTGACCCCTACGACATAACCACCGGAAAACTATAAAGAGCAAAGTGCTCTCAGATAATCGAAAGGCAAAACTCGCAATCAAGAAAACCCGCTAAGAGAAAGGCGTGCTGACCGGTTTGCAACGAGCAAACTTTATGGTCAAGCCGGTGGATCGATTTAGTACTGGTAAGCTAAACGCGTTACCGCGCTTACACACCCAGCCTATCAACCTGGTGGTCTTCCAGGGATCTCATAGGGAGAACTCATCTTCGGTCGGGCTTCACACTTAGATGCATTCAGCGT